>RFXU01000196.1 GCA_009921505.1 Flavobacteriaceae bacterium | reverse complement strand
TGAGCATGGGAACGTCTTTTATGTAATTGGCGAGGGCCGCCACGGTATCCGCCGTCGTGTTCAAGCATGGTGCAGAGATCGAAATGTGCGGCCTAGCCGTGACAGGATCAAGTTGCATTTTTCAAAGCAAGGCCTCAACTTTCTTGATGCTTCGAGCATCGAAGCCTTGCGCAATGATTTGCAAAGGGTACCTGACGTCAAACTCATCGTCATTGATACACTGGCTCGTTCGTTTGGCGGCGGTGATGAAAATACGTCGCGAGACATGGGTCAGTTCATCAACGCCTGCGACGCACTTATGCACGAATTTGGCGCAACGATCCTCATTGTGCATCACATGGGCAAAGATAAGAACGCTGGCGCACGCGGTCACAGCTCATTTTTCGGTGCGCTGGATACATGTATGACGATGAAAAAGATTGGAGCGCATGACGTCCAGCTCATCTGTGAAAAGCAAAAAGACTATCCTGAATTTGATCCAATGCAGTTTGTCTTTGTCACGCTAGGCGGTGACGACGATACACCTGTCCTAGAGATGGTTCCAATGTCGACGCACCCAAACACACCACGTTTGGGTAAGAACGAGCAGCTCGCCTTGGATACGTTCTATGAGGCGACAAAATCGATGCCAGCGTCATGTCGCCTGCATTTGGAAGATTGGCGATCTGCGTTTGTTAAGCGACACACAGGCGACACAGACAAGGCAAAGAACGATGCATTCAGCAGAGCGCGTAGAGACCTAGTTTCAAAGGGTTTTTTAACTGCCGATAACGATTTCTACATCCTTGGCGACAAGGCGACAAATGGCGACATCAAACAAAATGTCGCCGGACAAAACTCAGGCAACGGCGACGCGACAGACACCCCCCTTTAGGGGTGTCGTCGTGTCGCCACGCCGGATGTATGAACTGAATTAATATGTCTACGAATACCCTTTAAGATTTTCAGCTTGCCGTACAAATTCTAGATACTCGTGTTCTAATATCGAAACGTTGTGTTCTTTAGCAGGATATGCCCCAGTCAAAACATCATGTTTAAATTCTGAAAATGCTTTTACACGCTCGTTTTGCAATCTTTCAAATTCTATGGAAAAATTTCGATACGTTTTTGCATGGCGAGGTGTATGGTTAATTCCATATCCAAGAAGGTCTTCAGTAAATAAATATTGAGCGTCGGCTCCACTTCCCGCCCCCATTCCAAACATTAAAAGATCAGAGTTGGCGCTAAGATAGGTTCCAATTTTTTCTGGCACCACCTCTAGTTCAGCACCAAAACAACCGATTTCTTCAAGTTTTTTCACTTTTTTAAGTAATTCAATCGCCGACACCGCCGTCTTTCCGACAGCTTTAAAGCCACCGGTCCACGTACATTGAGAAGGCACTAATCCAACATGCCCCACAACCGGCACGGAATTCTCTGCTAGTTCCTTTTGAATGGATAGGGATGCGGCGCAATAAAAGCAATCGCCACCCATTTTTGAGTATTTGAATGCATCTCGAATGTATTCTTCGGACGTAACAAGGTCCCCATAAATTAAACCGATTTGTACAAAGCAATCACCGGCTGCCTCGCGCATTTCTGGTGTAAAGAAACGCGACTCGATTGAAAGTATATCAATTTCAGCAGCTGCAGCTGCTGCCGCTTCTTCCAACGTGCTAACGTATAGCATCGTCATCTTTTCACCATTTCGCTTTTTATTGCGAATATCTTGAACGGTTGGCCGGTTATGGTACATAGGTTTTCTCTCAAAAAAATACCCTCCTTTTTTCAAAGGAGGGCAACTAGACGGGAGACTAGTTTAAGTTAACTCTCCAAATTGCTCTTGGGTTTTCGCGCCTGTTATGTAAGCTACGACGTCTTCGCCTGTTACTTTTTCGTTCTTGATGTCGAGGTCCGCGCAGATGCGCCCCCGTCTGAAAACAATCACACGGTCGACTAAATCAAACACTTGTCGCATGTTGTGACTGATTAAAATAAGAGGCTCACCTGCTTCTTTTAATGTCCTAATGATATTTTCCACCTGAGCGGTCTCTTGGACCCCGAGTGCTGCAGTTGGTTCGTCCATAATAGTGAGTTTAGAATGAAATGTTGCAGTCCTAGCGATAGCAACACATTGGCGTTGGCCTCCGGACATATTCCGAATTCGGTTATTTATATTTGGTATTTTTACAGCGGTCTTTTCTAGCCCATCCAGAGTTGCTTGACGCATTCCCTTGTAGTCGAGAAGGCGAAAAGGACCAAGCCAATCCAAAAATGTTTTTTCTCTACCCAAAAATAGATTGTCCGGCACGTCTAAGTCATCAGCAAGTGCCAATGTTTGAAAAACGGCTTCAATTCCAGCTTCTCTGGCATCTAAAGGACCAGAAAAATGCACGGCTTTGCCGTCAAATATAATCTCGCCGCGCGTACGTTGCTCAACGCCAGTTATTTGCCTTACAAATGTTGATTTTCCTGCGCCATTGTCACCCATGATTGCAACATGCTCGCCATGTTTAAGCTTAAAATTTGCACCGGTAAGGGCTTGGACACCACCATAATGTTTTGTGAGATCGCGTGTCTCTAATATGTAATCGCTCATTCGACCAATCCCTAGTTAATTGCAGCGTTTCGCTGTCTGTATTGATCTAAAATTACCGCACCGATAATTATCGATCCCATAGCCATCAATTGGTAGAAGGCATCCAATTTAATGTAAGTAAAACCAGATTGTATGACACCAAAAACCATAGCGCCAAGGACTGTCCCAATTATTGACCCGCGGCCGCCCGTAAGACTAACGCCGCCAATTACAGCCATCGCAATCGCATATAACTCATAAAATTGACCCATACCCGCCTGCGCAGTTAGGTTTTTAGAACTCAATATGATCGCGGCGAATGCAGCTAACATTGACGCTATCATGTACACTAATATTTTATGGCCTTTGACATTAATGCCAGACATGCGAGCCGCATCTTCATTTGAACCGATGGCATAAGTATGTTTGCCATAGACAGTGTAGCGCATTATAAAAAAGAGAATTATGGCCAAAGTTACAAACCAAAACACTGGCATCATCCCGCTACCGATCCATGCAAATTCTTCCGTAGGAAAAGATACTGGCTGTCCCTTCGTCCACCACTGAGATATACCTCTGCAGATTAGAAACATGCCTAATGTCGCAATGAATGGTGGGATACCGGTAAATGCAACGAGACTGCCATTTATCGCTCCTATTATCGCCCCAAAAAGCAATCCCACGACAATTGGTACTAATACGGGTAAATCAAACGCCCAAGAGCCGAAAACCGCTTTCGGATTTAACTGGCCATTGACTAGTTCCGTCTGAGCAAAAGACATAACAATCATCGCTGCCGCACCAACAAGGGGGCCAGACGATAAATCAATACCTCCCGAAATGATTACTTGCGTAACCCCAAGCGCAATAATTCCAATAATAGAAACCTGCAGGATTATGATCTTAATTCTCGCCATGTTTAG
>RFXU01000195.1 GCA_009921505.1 Flavobacteriaceae bacterium | reverse complement strand
TTTTGATGGCCTGTTTCTTTGAACATACGATCCAGTTCCTTTTGCATCATTTCCCAAATCGAAAAGCCATAGGGTTTAATCACCATACAACCACGAACTCCCGAATTTTCCGCTAAATCAGCTTTTACGACCAGTTCGTTATACCATTTGGAATAATCCTCGGCTCTTGACGTTAAGTTTTTCCCCATATTGAGAGAGTTGGCACAGTAATTGCACTTTAGTTAAAAAAAGTTATGTTTCGGCAAAACTACTTATTTTTATCATGTTCAACAATTTAAATCTATCGTTATGAAAACTGTAAATCAAAATCTAAAAAAGGCAGCTGCATGGGCAACTTATGGATTTGCAGCAATCACTCTTGTAAGCTGTAACACCTATAAAGGGGTTGCGGATGAGGAAGATGGAATCTATGGTGACCACTACATCGTGGAAGAATCGACTGCGATAGAGGGTAAAAACAATTATTACCAACAATATTTCAGTACTAAAGCCGCCCAAATCGAGGAAATTCCAGAAGAAAATTTGGTTTTCACAGATATTGAAGCGTACAGTTCGCAAGAATCTTTGGATGAAGAAGGATATGTCGTCGTCGAAGAAGACTATATCGATGACTATGGCTCGTGGGGCAATAATACCAATGAGGTCACCGTAAATGTATACGGTGGATGGAATAATGGGTTCTTTGGTAATGGCTGGAATATCGGTTATTGGTACGGTGGATGGAATGCTGGATATTGGGGCGGTTTTCGCCCATGGGGATTTAATTATTGGAATAACCCATACTGGGGTTATAGTAGTTATTGGGGCGCAAACCCTTACTGGGGCTGGGGTAATGCCTACTACAACCCATGGTTTTATTACGGTTCTGGATGGGGCTATAACGGCCACTACAGCCCTTGGTATTTCAGCAATAATGGATATACCACTATTACGAACAGAGGGCGCTCAAATCAAGATCGATTGGTTTCAAGAGGCCGCACAGATCGCTCAAATATGGGGACACGCGAGCAATCAGGTCTTAGAGGGCGCAGCAGCAGTAATTTAAATCGGGGCAGATCGACCAGATCAAACAGAGAATTTGACCTAAGTAGAGGCCGAAACAACGCCGTTCGAAATGGAAGTTCACAGCCTGGTGACGATCAAAATTCTGCGATCCGCAGCAGAGGAAACTCCCGAGTTTTTGCGGAAAACAGGACCAGCTCAATGGTACAATCACGGGTGAATCCCAATGTCCGAAGTACTCAAGCCCCTAATAATAGACCCACACAAAGCAGCGAAAACACTCAAAATGTTGCCCGTGAGTCTGGTCAAGCGGTACCCCCTGTGAACACAACACGCCCTGTTGCACAAACTGTCACGCCGAGTAACACTGCCAAAAATTTTAAAATTAAAAGACGAAGCAGACCTACTAACACTGCGACTAGCGCTCGTCCTTCAAATAACACGGCAACACAAAAATCATTTAAGTCAGAAAATGCCGCTCAAAGAAGTTTTAATAGACCGTCATTTCAAAGTACAAGACCAATGAGTACGCCACGCAATTATTCACGTCCTTCCGTAGGCCGAGGTTCTGGCGGACGTGGTGGGCGCGGATAGACGAATTTAAGCGCAAAAATTTTGGAAATTGAAATAAGTTAAGCCTTGTTCAAACCTGTATAAAGTTTAAAAATGAAAAATAGCCTCAAAACAAAAACACCAGTGTTCACGCTGGTGTTTTTTATACTACTCAATGCAAATTCTTGGAGTCAAATCACCCAAGACTACGTACAATTTTCTCAATTAGACCCCATTGGATCGGCAAGAATTCAAGCTATGGGAGGTGCATTTCACGCCCTGGGTGGAGGGGTAAGCAGTCTCCATATAAACCCTGCTGCGAGTGCAGTAAACATCAATAGTAAAGTCGATTTCGGCCTTACTATTGGGGGCCGAAAAACGAAAAGCAATTTTTCAGGAAGTCAAAATACATCTCAAGATAATTATTTTGATTTTAGTCATGCAGGCGGGATTATTGTTGCTGAACAAATAAATGAGAATAGCCCTTGGAGGAAAATATCTTTTGGATTTTCCATGGCTACGTTGAAGAATTTTGATCAATCGGTTAAAGTTTCTGGAAATACAGAATTTGGTTTATCAAATTACTTTGCTGACCGCGCCCAAGGCACGACACTATCCGATTTACAGCTAGGTTCAGGAGAAACACTTGGCTCGGCCTATGCCTATCTTGGTAATACATTAGGGCGCGGCGCACAACTTGGGTTATTGGCTTATCAAGCCTATTTAATCAACCCTGAAAATGAAGCGAATAACAATATAAATTATGTCAGTGCCGTTAATGACCGGCGCCGTCAAAATACGTTTCAAGAACTGGGGGGATCCATGCGTCAGTTTAATTTAAATATCGCAACCCAATATGGGGACGATTTATTTTTAGGACTAAACATAAACAGTCATATTTTGAGATATACACGCTCAAATATTGTTTCTGAGGACTCAGTTTTAGCCAACAGTCCTCTTCAGGATTTAACTTACAAATCTTTTGAAAGAACCGATGGAGAAGGGTTTAGCCTACAAGTAGGGGCAATTTATACCCCAGGTGATCACTGGCGCATGAGTCTCTCTTACGATAGTCCGACTTGGTGGCAGTTAACCGAGGAATCTACCGAGTCTTTAAGTAGTTCTTTCTTGGTTAATCAAGGGCTAGAAAACTATTTAATGGACCCAGATGTTCGCAACTATTTTGAACCTTACCGCTTAAGAACGCCAGGTCAATGGAACGCCGGCTTGGCGTATGTATTCGGCCCGCAAGGATTAATTTCTGCTTCGATTGGCCATAAGGATTACAGTACAGGGGCATTTAATTACAATGGATCAGATTTCTTTCAATCCGCTAATGCTAATATTCAAAGCTTATATAACCAAAGTATAAGCGCCAAGTTTGGAGGAGAATACCGTTACGGTCCATGGAGACTCCGTGGAGGATACTGGATGGAAACTCAGTCGCTAAAAGATTCGGGGCTCGACGATAATTTTGGTTACAGTTATGGGCTTGGCTTTTATGGCGGTGGATGGACTCTCGATGCCGCCCTTGTTAATACTTCTTTGAATTCATCCACAGCCCTTTACCAAGAGGAAAACAGATTTACCACAAATCTTACTGATCAGTCTTTTATACTGTCCTTTGGCATTGACTTGTAGTTATTATTTTATCTTTTAATGTCGAAAGGCAGATAAGAAGACAATTAAAAAGAGTCATTCCTATTGTTAGATCAATTTGGAATGACTCTTTTTAATTTAGAATTCTGTTTTATATCAGGTGACTATCTTTTTAATGTAAAATGTCCTGTAAAAGCCTTCGGAATATCTTCCTCGGTATATTCTATTCGGAACCAGTAGTCGCTTGAGGGCAGTGGGTTGCCTTTATAGGTCCCATCCCATCCTGCACTGCTTGGGCTAAGCTGCTTGAGTAGCTTACCATAGCGGTCAAAGATATAGATGCGTGCCGCTGGATCG
>RFXU01000194.1 GCA_009921505.1 Flavobacteriaceae bacterium | reverse complement strand
CGTAAATTTGATGGCGTCTACAGCACTCTTAGTACGCAGGTAGTACATCCCTGTTTTCAAACCACTTTGCCATGCATAGAAGTGCATCGAGGTAAGTTTAGCCATATTGGCATTTTCCATAAATAAGTTCAGTGACTGTGACTGATCAATAAAGTAACCTCTGTGACGAGACATATCAATAATGTCCTTCATAGAGAGCTCCCAAACCGTCTTATACAGTTCCTTCAAATCTTGTGGAATACCCTCAATGTGCTGAATAGATCCATTAGCACGCATGATTTCCTCCTTTAAGGTGTCATTCCAAAGTCCAAGACTCACGAGATCCTCAAGCAAGTGCTTGTTCACCACGATAAACTCACCGGATAACACACGACGTGTGTATATGTTTGAGGTATAAGGCTCAAAGGCTTCATTATTCCCTAAAATCTGAGAGGTTGAGGCAGTTGGCATCGGTGCGACAAGCAAGGAATTACGCACCCCATACTTTTTCACATCCTTTCTAAGCTTTGCCCAATCCCATCGGCCGCTGAGTTCTTCGTCTTTAATGTTCCACAAATTGTGCTGGAACAGACCTTCTGAGATCGGAGAACCTTTGTATGTCTCGTAAGCGCCATCTTCCTTGGCTTCTTCCATAGAAGCAGTTACTGCGGCGAAATAAAGGGTTTCAAAAATCTCTTGGTTAAGCTTTTTCGCCTCATCACTGGTAAAAGGCATGCGCAATAAAATAAAAGCATCTGCTAACCCTTGAACCCCAAGTCCTACTGGGCGATGTCTAAAGTTTGAATTCTGAGCCTCGATCACAGGATAATAGTTACGATCAATGACTCGATTCAGGTTTTTAGTCACGCGTTTGGTCACACGGAACAACTCTTTGTGGTCAAAACTTCCGTTTTTAACGAACATCGGCAGCGCAATTGACGCCAAGTTACATACGGCCACTTCATCCTCAGAGGTATACTCAAGGATCTCTGTACACAAGTTTGAAGAACGTATCGTTCCCAAATTCTTTTGATTGCTCTTGCGATTAGCCGCATCCTTATAAAGCATGTATGGCGTTCCGGTCTCAATTTGAGATTCAAGGATTTTCTCCCAAAGCTCACGCGCTCTGATCGTCTTACGGCCTTTATTTTCGGCCTCATACTGCTCATACATGCGCTCAAAATCGTCACCGTAAGTGTCGTATAGGCCAGGGCACTCATTAGGACACATTAAGGTCCAGGTACTGTCCTCTTGAACACGTTTCATAAACAAATCTGGAATCCACATAGCGTAGAACAAATCACGCGCGCGCATTTCTTCTTTTCCGTGGTTCTTTTTAAGGTCTAGGAAATCGAAAATATCGGCATGCCATGGTTCTACATAAATCGCAAAACTTCCTTTTCGCTTTCCGCCGCCTTGATCCACATAGCGTGCGGTATCGTTAAATACACGCAACATCGGCACAATACCGTTTGACGTCCCGTTTGTCCCAGAAATATAAGATCCTGTGGCGCGAATATTGTGAATGCTTAAACCGATTCCTCCAGCAGACTGAGAAATTTTTGCTGTTTGCTTTAAGGTATCGTAAATGCCGTCAATACTGTCATCTTTCATGGTCAACAAAAAGCAAGATGACATCTGCGGCTTAGGGGTACCACTGTTAAATAAAGTCGGTGTCGCGTGTGTAAAGAACTTTTTGGACATCAGCTCATAAGTTTCTTTGGCTGCTGTCAAATCATTGAGGTGAATCCCTACAGAAACACGCATTAACATATGCTGTGGGCGCTCGACAATTTGTCCGTTAAGCTTCAGTAGATATGAACGCTCAAGAGTTTTAAATCCAAAATAATCGTAATTAAAATCGCGGTTATAGATAATCGCTGAGTCTAGCATCTCAGCATTATCCTTAATGACTTGATAGACCTCATCACTCAATAAAGGCGCTTTTTTTCCTGTACGCGGATTGACATACTCATAAAGGTCTGTCATCACCTCAGAAAAAGACTTTTTGGTATTCTTGTGCAAGTTAGACACAGAGATGCGTGCCGCTAAAATGGCATAGTCCGGGTGAGACACGGTCATGGTCGCGGCAACTTCAGCGGCCAAATTGTCAAGCTCACTGGTTGTTACCCCGTCATATAGACCTTCAATAACACGCATAGCCACCTTTACCGGGTCGACTAACTCATTGAGTCCATAACAAAGTTTCTTAATTCTCGCGGTGATTTTGTCAAACATCACCGGCTCCTTGTGGCCGTCTCTTTTAATTACATTCATGTTGCTAGATGTGTTTTTATGTTTAGTTAGTTGTTTTAAAGCCCAGAGACGACGAACCCTCCCAAATAAATGGTTCGGCACCTAGAGTAACTTTGATGGCCCGTTTAAAACGCGCCTTCCTCCTGTTTAAAAATCTGCGTCGAAGCTGATTTTATTCGATTCCTTGTCTTTGTTTGTAACTCCTGCCTTTTGATACTCAGAAACGCGCTTCTCAAAGAAGTTTGTTTTACCCTGCAGCGAAATCATATCCATAAAATCGAAAGGGTTGCTGGAGTTGTATTCCTTGTCACAGCCAAGCTCGACTAAGAGACGATCGGTGACAAACTCGAGATATTGAGTCATGAGTTTTGCATTCATCCCGATCAAGCTAATCGGCAGTGATTCGGTGATAAATTCGCGCTCAATGTTCAGGGCGTCAATAATAATATCTCTGATACGCTCTTTAGAAACTTTGTTAACCAAGTGATGGTTGTGTAAGTGCACTGCAAAATCACAGTGTACACCTTCGTCGCGTGAGATTAACTCGTTTGAGAAGGTCAAGCCTGGCATTAATCCACGCTTTTTCAACCAAAAAATGGAACAGAATGCCCCTGAAAAGAAGATGCCTTCTACCGCTGCAAAAGCAATAAGACGCTCAGCAAAACTTGGGCTTTCAATCCATTTCAAAGCCCAATCGGCTTTTTTCTTAATCGCAGGGAAATTTTCGATGGCCTGAAACAACACATCTTTTTCTTTATCGTCTTTGACGTAAGTATCAATCAAAAGCGAATAAGTTTCACTGTGGATGTTTTCCATCATGATTTGGAAACCATAAAAGAATTTCGCCTCACTGTACTGAACTTCGTTGACAAAGTTCTCGGCAAGATTTTCGTTTACTATTCCATCACTTGCGGCAAAAAATGCGAGAATGTGTTTGATGAAGTAACGCTCGTCGTCATTTAATTTGTCTGCCCAATCGGTCAGATCTTGATGTAGATCAATTTCTTCAGCTGTCCAAAAACTGGCTTCACTCTTTTTGTACCAATCCCAAATATCATGGTGTTGAATTGGGAATATTACGAATCTGTTTTTGTTTTCAGCTAAAATAGGTTCAACGGCGCTCATGTGTCCTCTTCTTTAAAAATTAAAATTTTTTGTGATTACTAGGGACTAACAAATATGAAAAAAATATGAGCGAAACCCGGATAAATTAATTATCTCTTTTTAACAAAGTTTTCAACATGTTTCAGATTTTTTTTGGAAGCACTAAATTGTT
>RFXU01000193.1 GCA_009921505.1 Flavobacteriaceae bacterium | reverse complement strand
ATCGATTGACTCCAGGCAAGACCGCTGAATAGCATTGCGCTAAAGAGCAAGAATTTTTTCAGCATACTTATTTGTTTCTTTTGGATAATTCGTCGCGCAGTCGTGCGGCAGTTTCATAATCCTCTTGTGTAATGGCCTGACTCAGGAGTTCCTTGAGTTCTTTTAAGGTGTGTTTTGCGTAATTATGACGCTTTTGCTCCAGTTCTTCGGTGTCTTGATCCAATAGCTTGGCAATAGCCCCGTCCTGTTGTTCTGAATCGTCATGATTAACCGGAGTGGTTTGCAGGTGAATGCCTGCTTGGTTGAGGATGTCTTTATAGGTAAAAATAGGGGCATTAAATCTTAGGGCCAAAGCAATAGCGTCGCTGGTACGGGCATCTAAAATTTCTTCATCAGCACCCCGCTCGGCAATAATGCTAGAATAGAAAACACCATCAACGAGCTTGTGAATAATTACCTGCTTGACTACGATACCAAAGCGATCCGCGAAGGTTTTGAATAAATCATGAGTCAAAGGTCTTGGTGGGCGAATTTCGTTTTCTAGGGCAATCGCGATTGATTGCGCTTCAAAAGCCCCAATAACTATAGGGAGCTTACGCTCGCCGTCCTCTTCACTTAAAATAAGCGCATAAGCCCCGTTTTGCGTTTGGCTGTAGGAGATTCCTTTAATATTCAGGCGCACAAGGCTCATGGTGGTGGGTGTTATTCTTGGCCGAGACCAAAGCACAAACAATTAATTTGCTTGCCTGCACCAAAATAAGAAAATTATGCGTTTTGCGCTTTAAACTCTTTCAATTTTTGGATTAAGTCCGGGACAACCTCAAAAGCATCGCCAACGATACCGTAATCTGCGGCTTTGAAGAACGGTGCCTCAGGGTCTGTATTGATCACGACTTTAACCTTAGAGGAATTGATTCCCGCCAAATGTTGTATCGCGCCACTGATGCCAATAGCAATGTAGAGGTTAGAGGCAACGGGTTTTCCGGTTTGCCCCACGTGTTCGCTATGGGGACGCCAACCTAAATCACTGACCGGTTTTGAGCAAGCAGTAGCAGCGCCCATAACCTCAGCCAGTTCTTCGATCATACCCCAGTTTTCTGGACCTTTAAGTCCACGCCCGGCAGAGACGACCACTTCGGCATCGGCAATCATAACTTTGTTTGATGCTTTGTCTAAACTGATGACTTCGACAGAGGAAGGGTTCAGTGTTACCTCTTGTTTGGTAATTTCTGCGCTTGTGTCGTAATGATGTACGCCATAGGCATTTTTAGACAGGCCCAAAATACTGATGCTGCTTTGTAAGCTTGTAAAGGCCGTTGCCTTGTTTGTGAAAACATTGTGCGCTACGGTTAATGGCGTGTAAGATTGGGGCAGTCCAACCACATTAGGTACGTATCCTGCCTCTAAGGCTACTGCTAATAAGGGCGCCATATAACGGCTATTGGCGCTCGAGGAGACAATGACGGTACTCGCCCCAGTAGCACGAGCGGCCTGAGTCAAGGCCTCAGCAACAAGTTCTGCATTGAACTCAGATAATGAAGGCTGCTCTAGGTTTAACACTTTGTGCGCGCCGAATTGTCCTAGGTTTGCGTTTGAGGGGTCTTGCGTCACTGCAGCAACGACCTCAGTATTCATTTGATCGGCTATTGCTCGGGCAAATGAAATGAGCTCTTGAGTACTTTTCTTAAAAATTCCTTGATCAGATTCTGCGTAGACTAGAATGGGCATAAGGCTGAGGATTGTTAAAATGTTAGTGTTATATATGGGCGTTTAGGTCTTTTAAATGACTTTAGCCTCGTTGTGCAATAAGTCAATGAGTTGTTCAGCATTTTCGACCAAAGTCACGGCCTGCTTGGGTGCTGGTTTTTCGTAGCGCAGCGTTTGAGACATTGCATTATTATTTTCTGTCTGCTTTACGTGCAAAGGTTTGGTGCGGGCCTGCATTATACCGCGCATGTTCGGAATACGCAAATCACTTTCCTCGACCAATCCTTTTTGACCGCCAAGGACCAAAGGCAAGGTCGTTTTAAGATTTTCTTTACCTCCGTCGATCTCTCTGACTGCCGTTACCGAGGTTCCGTCAATTTCAATACTGATGCATGTATTGACAAAAGCATAGCCACAAATCTTTGCTACCATACCAGGGACCATCCCGCCATTGTAATCGATAGACTCACGACCGGCGATAACTAAATCATATTGTCCTTCTTCAACTACTCTCGCTAAAGCTTGGGCAACACTATAGCCATCTGTTGCGGGTTGATTGATTCGAATGGCTTCGTCAGCACCAATGGCCAGTGCCTTGCGCAGGGTGGGTTCCGTTTCAGGACCACCAACATTCACCACGTGGATTGTAGCACCTTGCTTTTCCTTAAACCAAAGCGCACGGGTAAGCCCAAATTCGTCATTTGGGTTAATCACATATTGAACACCTGTGGTGTCAAAAGCGGTTTGGTCAGCGTTGAAATTAATTTTTGAAGTCGTGTCAGGAACATGACTAATACACACGAGTATTTTCATGGGTAGTGGACAGTTTTTGAGTCGTTATTTTGTTGTGACGAAGATACGATAATCCCCTCAATTTTACTATGCATGCATAATAAAAATACATAATTATGACAAAAAATCAAGCAAACTTTTCAAATAGTATTATTTTTGCTTCGCCTGAAAAAAATCAGGGTCAAATAGACAGTAAATATCATGAAAACGATTCAGTTTAGAGAAGCGATTTGCGAGGCGATGAGTGAAGAAATGCGCCGAGATGAGAGCATTTATTTGATGGGTGAGGAAGTTGCCGAATACAACGGTGCTTACAAGGCCAGTAAAGGGATGCTTGACGAGTTTGGGCCAAAGCGTGTTATTGATACCCCGATTTCGGAATTGGGTTTCGCGGGAATCGCTACGGGTTCTGCCATGAATGGCAATCGGCCTATCGTTGAATTTATGACCTTTAACTTCTCATTAGTTGGCATTGACCAAATCATCAACAATGCGGCGAAGATTCGTCAAATGAGTGGCGGTCAATTTAATTGTCCGATTGTTTTTCGTGGCCCGACGGCGTCTGCAGGACAGTTAGCTGCCACGCACTCCCAAGCTTTTGAAAGTTGGTTCGCCAATACTCCAGGTCTAAAAGTAGTCGTGCCCAGTAATCCAGCTGATGCTAAAGGACTCTTAAAAAGCGCCATTCGTGATGATGACCCAGTGATCTTTATGGAAAGTGAGCAGATGTATGGAGATAAAGGTGAAGTGCCTGAAGGGGAATACCTAATTCCGCTGGGTGTTGCTGATATCAAACGCAAGGGTTCAGACGTTACAATCGTTTCTTTCGGAAAAATCATAAAAGAAGCCTACGCGGCGGCCGATGAGCTCGCGAAGGAAGGGATTGAATGTGAGATCATTGACCTGCGCACGGTGCGTCCTATGGACCATAAAACGATTTTGGACAGCGTTAAAAAGACGAACAGATTGGTCGTTTTGGAAGAGGCATGGCCTTTTGGTAATGTGGCTACAGAAATAACTTATCAAGTTCAAGCTCAGGC
>RFXU01000192.1 GCA_009921505.1 Flavobacteriaceae bacterium | reverse complement strand
TTTGTTCATATTATTATAGATAAAAATATTTATTTTTTAAGAAAAAACTTGAGGGGCTGAGGCGCCAGGATCTGCAAAGGCTTACCTTTAATAATCGTCATCCCAGCGTTCGCCAGCATAGGATTCATCAAACCAATCTGGAGCGATGCGTGATACATTTACAGGCTGGAATCCACTACCACAATCATTATAAACTGCGTTGGGGTATTCTGCTCGCGCTTCCTCAAGGGTTTCGTACTCGCCAAGCCACGTCCTGCGAGATTGGCCTGCGAGAACTGACGAGCCTGGATACTCATCATACTCATACACACCAAACACGTTATTGCAGTACGTCGCACCAGCGGAAGGGAACTCGATTTTGATATTTGCTTTCATACTTTAATAGATTCCATTATATGTTTTTTAAAAGATTTTTGGCCACGAGCCAGGACTTACAAAGGACTAATCATAATCCCCGTAGTAGCCGTAGTCCTCGTCAGTTCCGAATCCGGCAGAAGCGAGAGCATCCGCATCGTCACTCAGGTCGTGACAATTGTACGGGTAATAATCTTCATTGTCCCCGGGTTCGGGGAGCATTTCGACAGTGCCAATACACTCACCATTGAGTTCAATAGAATTGAATCCACAGTCAAGTTCGTCCTTCGATTCAAGGACAGCCAACTCAGACATAATAAGGCTCATATGCTTGACGATAGATGCGAAATCAGAGTTTCGAGTGCAGAAATGAATATTTACTTCCATGCTAATATAGTTATTGGTTTACAATTTTTAAGAATTTTCGACCCGCGCCCCAGCACTTACAAAGGTTTAAAAGGTCGATTTATTGGAATCGACCTTCTTCAAGCCACCACATCATAGGGGCTTCCTCGTTCCAGTGAGCGTAGGCTTGGATGCCCACCATCTCACGGTTTTCGAGTTCAGCCCACTCGTCGAGGGGGTCGTCCCAAAACCCTTCGTCCTCGCCCTCGTAGTAGTCATACTGCGAGTCGTCCATCTGGTGTTGCTCCAGAAGAGCCTCGGACGCCATTTCAAGGGCGATTTCGTCCTGAAGCGTCTCGTATTCGTAGCAGTCGTATTCGTAATCCATACTAGTATAGTCAATGTTTACATTTTTTTAAGAAAAAACCGGGGGCCCGCCACCACCTACAAAGGCTTACCTCAACCTAGATCTGATTGTGGTGAAAACAATTATAGGAATAATCAACATTAGAGGGATTATATACCATTTATTTGGCAACAAAAAGAAAGAAACTACAATCAACACATTGCTAATTAAAAGTTTTACCAGCATATTCATTGTTTGCTGGCCCTCTTCATAATAGTCATTCATATTCATTGAATTACATCCAGCATACCAACAATTTTATCCCAATTCATGGCGCAAATTGAAAACAAAAACACAATATCAAGAAGCGGGACAAAAGCAGTAATAAATTCGAAATTATTTCCTAGAATATATGTAAAAACACAAAACACAACAATACTAAAAACAAACTTAAACAAAAATTTGAAATGAGTATCCATTTTAATCCTCACGATTTCGATGTTTGGCATGACGCTTGTATTCTTTACCACTCTTATAAGTGGTAGTCCGCCCCCAAGGACGCTCAGATGCAGGAATGGGAGCAGACACACGAGCCTTATCAATCTCACGCTTTGTAATAGTTATGTTTTTCATACTACTATAGATTGTGCAACAAACTTTTTAAGAAACTTCTGCCAGTTCCTGCTGGGTGCGTTCTCTGCAGATTCTTTCGGCTTCCTTGATAGTTCCGACCCAAGCATCATATATTGCATAGTTCTTTTCGGGCGAAAACCACCAACGATTTCGAGGACACCATTGTTCATCATAAATTTGCATCCAATAATGTTGTCTTCGATGCAAAATAAATGTAAACACAGAAGCAACTACAACAAAAACACTCCAAAATGCAACATTATGCAAATGATTAACTGACATAAAATACCACGAAAGCACATAAAAAACTGTTGCCTCAAATGTACTAAACAAAATGGGTTTAAAAGTTTTCATTATTATCTCCAATTACCTCAGACAAACGAACAGGGACAAAATCATTATCTATGCGATAGGGAAATAGAGTTTCTTCTTGATTTACAAAATCCGACAATTTAAACTCCAAATCTTGATGCTCGATATCTAATGGATTGAAAATAAATCCATAAAAATCAACATCATCATCATGCTGTTTGGATTCAGCAATATACAAAGTATCGCCCGAAAAATCATCAATGATTTTTACATAAAGCATGGGATTGGCACATTCAGACGGGCTAAGAGCCGTTGGAATTTGCTCAAGAATATTTTTGGGAATAAAAGATTTATTGATAAGATAGTTTGAATAAGTGAGTTGTTCTTGCATAATAATATAGTATGTAATCCTAGGTTTTTAAGAAAAATTAAAATTTATTCTTTACATAATCAAGAATATAAAATTCATCTTCCTCGGAAGTACAAAGAGTCAATTTACAGCCGTTAGAGATGTGATACTCGATAATCGAATATTCCAAAGTGGATTCAGAACCAGTCCTGATCTTATGAGAGCAGTGTCGCAATTTTGCAAACATCTCTTGCTGTGGATTCGTAAGCGTATCTTTACTCATACTATGATAGGTTGAGATCTACGATTTTTAAGATAAATCCACCTTGCCAAGGATCGCAATGGCAAATATAGTTGCCAATAATCACAGTTTTTGTAAAATATATTTGCCATTTTGCCCACGGGCCAGAAGGCACAAAGGACTATCTTTGTGCCCCTAGCATCAAGGCTCGTCAAAAAGGAAACCCTCTTCCGAAAGCCAATCTTCTGCGGCTTCTTGAGCCAATTCATGCCATTCCTCATCAGAACGCCTATCTTCCGAAAAATAATTCCACAAGTCGAAATCGGGCAAATCATCAACACCCAATTCACAAATACCTTGTAACTTATCGTCAACCAACGAACGAAACTTACGAAAAGAAAGAGTATATTCTTTCTTGGGAGATGTCTTCATAACTATATCTTTCTAAATTTCCAATTTCCAAAAATGTTCAGAGTTCACAGAGTAATTACACTCTTGAGTCTTTACCAATGAAAAGTAAGACAGGTCGCAATAACCTGATTCAGTATAAAAATAATCATCGAGATAATCACCTAGAATAGCATCTTGTTCACTTTCTTCATCAATCACAATAAGATGACCATACTTGGAACTAGCAAATTCTTCAATTGCATCATGTTCAGAATATGCTTCAACAATAAATTGCGTTCCGATAAATCCAACACCCGCTGTAATCAAAAACGTATTGCCAAAGTTTTTTCCGGGGTTTATAATTTCGACATTCTCAAAAACAACGTCGTTTGCATAACCATTAGCAGAGAGTGTGTATTCCATATTATCATAGAATATGATGCATAGTTTTTAAGAAAAAATAGTCGAGGCCACAGGCCAGGAGTCACAAAGGACTAATTAACTTGGCGAATAGAGATTTGCTGCAACGGCAAAATACAAAGGCTTCCTATCCTCTTCAAGAACGGCCTCAGGAACAATCATCACCCAGTCCTCAAGCAATTCATTCACATTATTGACCATCCAAAAAT
>RFXU01000191.1 GCA_009921505.1 Flavobacteriaceae bacterium | reverse complement strand
CCTAGACTTGTTATTGTCATTGATCCACCAAATAATTCTTTTTTATCAATTTTAAGATTTCGACATAATTCGCTTACTTGTTTTAAATCTTTACTAATTACAGAAATACTTTTGTTATTTGCATCTCTAATTTTTGGAACCATTAGTCCATGAGTTGTATCTACCGCAATTCCAATATGATAATACTTTTTCAAGGTCATTTTTCCATCCTCAATTTCGTCTATCGAAGAATTAAAGCTTGGAAATTTTTTTAATGATGCAACTAAAGCTTTAATAATGAATGCTAAAGGAGTAATTTTTTTTTTTCTCGCCAGTATAAATATCTGTAAGTGAATTTCTAAAATCTTCTAGTTCTGTAATATCAATTTCATCGTGATTAGTAACATGCGGAATATTTGACCAAGAATTCATCAAATATGTTGAAGCTAATTTCTTAACTCTTGGCATATCTTTTGTTTCAACTTCACCGAATTCCGAATGGGAGTATTCTAAATTAACTTTTTTTGGTGATTTTTCCTCTTGAGAATTAACAGGCGCATTTTGCTTATTTGAAATATAATTTTTTATATCTGCTTCTGTCACTCTGCCCCGTTTTTCACTTCCGTATAAGCTGTTGATGTTTACACCTAATTCTCTTGCAAATTTTCTTACTTTAGGCGATGCAAGAGCAAGTGAACTATCGTTAGATCTTATGGTGCTAACATTTTGACTTGGAAAAACTTGATTTGCAGTATCTTCTATTTTGACATCTATTTCAGATAATGATTGTTCTTGATTTTTGATAGTTTCATTTGATTTAACTGCATCACTTGATTTACTTACTTCAATTTCTAAAATCTTTGATCCCTCTGAAATCTTATCTCCTACCTTTAATATAACATTTGTAACTTTGCCTTCTTCAGTACTTGGGATTTCAACACTAGATTTGTCACTTTCTATAGTAATTAATGGATCATTTTTTTTTATAGATTGTCCTTCTGAAACAAGAACTTCAATTACTTCCACATCTTTAAATTCCCCAATATTTGGTACTTTTAAATCAACAAGAGACATACTTTCTTTATAATTTGGTAGGCATTGGCTTGTTTGGATCAATTTTAAATTTCTTCATCGCTTCTGTGGCGTATTTTGAAGCGATTAGTTGCTCTTTAGATAAAATACTTAAACCATAAGCAACGATGTGTTCTTTATCAACTTCAAAAAAATTTCTTAAACTTTTTCTAGTATCACTTCTCCCAAATCCATCTGTACCTAAAGAGTAAAAACTTTTTTCAACATATGGTCTAATTTGATCAGAATTAATTCTCATGTAATCAGAGGCAGCCATGATTGGCCCCTCAGTTTTTCCTAAACATTCCTCAGCCGTTTTACCCCGTGGCTTCAAAAAAATTTCTTCATAAAGCGGGCTAATATAATCGTATTCGTGTCGCATGTTAACCATCCAGACCGGGAAAGGCCAGGCGGCAGGAATGGACTTGAGTATTTGATTATATATCTCCACCTCCTTTAGCTTTTGTTTCAGATCGGCAATTTCTCTAACATGTTGGGCAATGTATCGCTCTAAGATGTTGTTTTTTTCGCGCTCGTTGCTTAGTTCGTCCCTGATCATTTGCGCTGCATAATCATTAAGATTTTGCGGCTGCTTTTTTTTCAGTAACCGGAAAATAAGCGTTGAAATTCCAGCCCCGGCGAAGGCGGATAGTATTATTATTTCCATCGCTTTTGTTCATTGCCCTAGGGGAGGGCTGGGATTATTCAATCTGTTTTATCTTCATGCGTATATCTTCGCTCGTTATGCCAAGCGTACCGCTGAAAAAATCCACATACACGCCATATACATCCCCGCTATCTGCATCCGTGTCGATCCAATTGATAGTACCGCCTTCCCTGAATGTTTGCGAAGATCGCTGCGTTATCCTACTCGTAGATTCCACAACTCCGTTTTTTGCAATGTAAAAATAAATAATTGCTGTTGAATTGCTCATGTAAAAGCTGAAATCTGCGGTTATCTCTAATACGCTGTTATTAGCGCCATTCCATTCAATTTCGCCATCCGATTGCACTGTAAAATTAGAGGTCGCCGCTACGGTATCTACTGTGCCAGTTGTTGTCCCGTTAAATTGTTCCGGCGTTCCAGCTGCTATCGAACTATTTGCCCCGCCTAAAATATAAGACATGGCATACTGAGGGGCTGCCGGGGGATCTACCCAATCTGTTTGCGAGCCGGTGGATGAAAGCAACTGCCCCGCCGTGCCTGTGTCGCCGTCCTTGTCCTTGATTGCATTCCCAAATTGCGTATCTCCGTTGAAATAATTTGCAGCCGTTCCTGATGCGTAGATATTATATTTTCCGGTTCCGCTGCTGATACCGCTCGAAACGCCATAAACATTTCCCGTAGCCGTTTGATCGTTAATGTTAACACCATGCACGCTGCTAAAAGTGCCGCTATTATTATCGACATTAAGCCCATACCCAATCACCACATCGCCGCTCCCGGTCTCAAATAATTGGGCGTGGACGGCGCTCATAGACGTAATAGTAGCGCTGCCCGAATGGATCGGCCGCGCCCTGATGCCTTGAATAGTTGCAAGGTTAGCAGATCCGCTAACACTCGGGCTGATGCTTGCGCCGTACACATAAGTAGGAACGTGCGCACCTGATACGGTCGGACTGGCAAACAGGCCAACTAAGCCGCCCGAACTATTCGAATTGTGGTTGTAATTGTTGGTAATTAGCAGGCCGCCGAAGGAGCCCGAATTGTAATTCATTACCTCGGTAATATTCAGGGAGTATTGAGAAGACTCGTTAGCGCCTTTGCCGATGGCGGTGTGACCGTTATTTGAATTGATGCTAAAAAGATCATTCGTCCCGTCCGTAAGTGTAAATTCATCAGTAATTTGAGCATCAAAAAGCGTTGGAATTGTTCCGCCATCGTTTGCAGCGTCAAAAATCCCATTGCCGTCCGCCGCCGGGAAATCTGCCCGGATCGCTGCCGCTGTATCTTGCAGGGCGTTAATAGTTGCCATCTGCGAGGTATCAACTTTAACCGTTACCTTGTCGGTAGCCCCTACGCTTGTATTAATCCCGAAGCCGCTCCCTACTGTTATTGTGTCGCCGTCGTTAATTGTTTCAGGCGTGCCGGTGTCGGCATCCAGCAAAAACGAGGACATGGAGCCGCCGCCGCCGGCAACTACAGAGAGCGGGCTGCCGCTTGTTCCGTCTCCGGTCAGTGTTGAATCGCTTACCACGACTTGAGAACCCCAATTGTCGCCGCCAACTGTAAAATCAGAAATTGCTTTTTTGTAGATTTTTTTTTCGTTCGGGTAATTGGTAGGCCCGATTACTAAAACCGTGTCGTGATCTCCGACTGCGAGCGCTTCATCACTAAGGATAATTCCGTGGCTTGATAAACTTATGGTTGAATCATTATATGTATTGTAAAACGTATTTCTACCTTGATTTAGGTCATGATGTTTCCATAATTTACCATCGTAAAAACTGTAGTAACCACCTCTTAAACTGTCTACAAATTGTGGTTTATAAGTATAAAAACTAACCCAACCTTTAGCTCCTTCGTCATATACTAAAGTATCGTAAGT
>RFXU01000020.1 GCA_009921505.1 Flavobacteriaceae bacterium | reverse complement strand
GCGACAAGTTCATCAATAACCATTGGACGTGTCGGCGGTATTGCTGAACAGAAATAGTCTGGATCAGCCGATGCGTCAAATATTCTGTAAGCAACATTGTTCGTATTTCCGGCGAGTTCATAACTCAAAACACCGGCACTGAGCAAATTGGCTAAATTCACCGTTAAATCGGCTAGCACAGCCTCTGTGCCAGAACTATTACGCACATAAAAAAGTATACTTTGGTCATTATCGCAATAAGACAGTGACTGATCTTCAAAATCAAAGGACTGAACGGCCACATCACCATCATCACATGAGCTAAAAACCGCCAATGACATAAGGATGTATATATAATATGTTGCGCTTATGTTTCTTTTCATTGAAACAAAGTAACAGAAAATGAATAAAATGATGATTGGTTATTGGGTGAATATTTTATTTTTGAAAATAAATAACAACTAATGCCAAAGGTTTATTTGGATAACGCAGCAACCACCGCGGTAAGACCAGAGGTGGTTGCCACCATGACCGAAGTTTTACAAAACGAATACGGTAATCCGTCTTCGACCCATAATATTGGTCAGTCTTCAAAAGCAATTTTAGAACAATGCCGTAAGGATATTGCAAAAATGTTTAATGCGCACCCTGGTGAAATTATATTTACCTCGGGCGGAACGGAAGCCGATAACTTAGTGTTAAGGGCTGCCGTGCGGGACTTAAACACACAAGTGCTTATTACCAGTCCAATTGAACATCATGCCGTGTTACATACCGCCGAAGCACTCGCTCAAGAATATGACATTACTCTAGAACTCGTGAATATTGACAGCCAAGGCGCTGTGGATTTAACGCACTTAGAATCGCTACTTGATCAATATCAAGACAAAAAGGTTTTGGTAAGTTTGATGCATGTAAATAATGAAATTGGCGTGATTCTTCCTTTGAAAAAGGTAGCCAATATGTGTAAAAATTACGGCGCACTACTCCATAGCGATACGGTTCAATCCATTGGGCATTATACAATGGATTTTTCAGAGATTCCATTAGATTTTGCTGCGGTAGCAGCGCATAAGTTTCATGGACCAAAGGGCGTAGGATTTGCTTTTATTCGCAAAGGATCTGGTTTAAACCCGATGATTCTCGGTGGGGGCCAAGAGCGAGGAATGCGCGCGGGGACTGAACCGGTTTATGCCGTAGCGGGTATGACCAAAGCTCTGGAATATGCCTATAACCATTTAGAACAGGAGGCGGCCTATGTGCTTTCGCTTAAAAAGCGTTTTATTGATGGATTAACGGCATTGCCTGGGGTTCGATTAAATGGCGGTTGCGGCGATTTAGAAAACAGCACTTATACCCTGGTAAATGTCGGTCTACCCATCGATTCGGCCCAATCTGCAATGCTGTTATTTCAACTTGATCTCAAAGGAGTCGCTTGTTCCCAAGGAAGTGCATGCCAGAGTGGGAGTAGCGGGGGATCACACGTCCTACAAGCCTTAGATAAAGTCGGTGTGCCCATGATGCCGAGCTTACGTTTTTCCTTTTCAATGTTCAATACTCCGGAAGATATTGACTTTGCTTTAGAAAGTCTTAAATCTCTTTTGGCGCAGAGTGTTTAAAGCTTTTCGATGAGAAATTAATGTCGCGGAGCCTACCTAAGCAGCCGTTAGAAACCGGCGCTTAATTTTAGGTTAAAAATTCTTGGCGTCAGGTAGTTAGGGATGGCGTATTGTACCTTAGTGTAAACATCTCTCACAAAGGTATTGGTGATCGAGTTTTGGACGTCAAAAATGTTAAAAATTTCCACCCCTACGGCAAAGTCCTTAAATGAGGATAAAAGACCTTTTCCTGGTTTATTGTCATGCACCAAATCATAACTTATACCCAGATCAGCGCGCTTGTAATCTGGAAGTCGGGTCTGAAAGTCATAAGGATCTGCGTAACTGGGAGATCCTCCCGGTAGGCCCGTGTTGTACACCATATTCAGGTACATTTTTAAATCAGGCATCACGGGGACATAATCTTGGAAAAGCACCCCAAATTTTAAACGTTGATCGGTTGGTCTGAAAATAAATCCGCGATCATCGATGTTTTCTTCAGTTTTTAAATAACCAAAACTTACCCATGATTCGGTTCCTGGAACAAATTCGCCGGCCAAACGCATGTCAAGACCATAAGCATAGGCGACCGCGTTATTTGTGGCGGCGTAGCGCAAACGAACATTCTCAAGCGTATATGGGTTGACATCAGTAAGGTGTTTGTAAAACACTTCTGAATTAAGTGTGAACGGACGCTCCCAGAGGTTAAAACTATAGTCATGACCCAGCACCAGGTGTATCGATTGCTGTGCTTTGACCTCAGGAACAACTTCGCTCTGGCGATTGCGTAATTCACGATAAAAAGGAGGCTGATGGTAAACCCCTACACTTAAACGAAATAATTGATCTTTAGGTCCAAAGGGCTTAAAACTCATTTGCGCTCGGGGACTAAATACCGTTTGTGTTACTGACGAATTAACTCCATCATCAACTTGCCAATTATGTGCGCGAACACCAGCATTTAAATAGAGTTCTCCATTATTCCATTCATCGCGATAACTCCACTGTGCAAATCCTGAAATTCGAGAAATAACCACATCATTTTCTCCGCTACTGGCATTAAATGGGACAATAGGACTGTCAAAGGCTTCGTAGGGCTGGTTATTTTGAAAATCTACTAAAGGGGGGCGTATGGAAAAACCAGCAGAATCTATAATCTCATATTCTGAAACACGATCTCTAATGCGCTCATTAGTGTATTTCAAACCGTATTCGATTTGATGCACTCCGGACTGAATTTGTCCTCGATGATTAATATTCACGATAAGTGCTTCAAGATCATTCCGAGCGTGCGTTAGCTGACTTCCTATTCCTTCAGAAAACTCAACTTCTCCCAAATTTTCATCGCCAATACTGGTATTGACCTCTCCCAAACGATATTGCGCAAGAATATCATAATGCTCCTGTTCCGCGGTTTGGTAGGCCGAAGCCATCCATTTAGTGGTGTAACTATCAGAAACTACATAAGTTGCTTTCAGAGCACCAAATACCGTACGGTACTGATCGACTTCTTGTCCCTCATAAAAAACGAGTAATGCCCTTGGATCTTGAATGGTTCCAAAATTTGTTTGACGGGTAAGGGGCTCATATCGATAGTCATTGATTGAGGCCGTGCCCAAAAATCCTAATTCAAGTTTATTGGAAACCTTATACGTTAAGTAGGATTGGAGGTCAGTGAAGCGCGGCCTAAAGTTGGTTTCGGTTTCTTTGGCATTGACAAACAGACTGTTATCCCTGTAACGCACGCTACCCAAAGCGGTAAATCTTCCATCTTCTGATTTGTCCCCGACTGTGAGTTGTCCACCGAGTAAACTCAAATCTACAGAGGCCTCAAAGTCCGTAGGACGTCGGTATGTAATGTCTAGAACTGAAGACAGTTTATCGCCGTATTTGGCTTGAAAACCCCCAGCAGAAAAATCAACATTGGCAGTCATTTGGCTGTTGACAAAACTCAAACCTTCTTGTTGACCACTGCGAATTAAAAAGGGCCGATAGACTTCAATTTCGTTAACATACACCAGATTCTCGTCATAGTTACCCCCGCGCACTGCATACTGAGTACTGAGTTCGTTATTCCCGCTCACTCCGGGCAAGGACATCAATACGGCCTCGACCCCCGCGTTACCCCCAACCATTTTACGCGCCATTTCGGGGGAAAAACTTTGTATGCCCTCTATGCGCTTGCGTTTTTTTACGTCCAGTACGAGTTCACCAAAAACCTCTATATCAGCTTGCATGACGGGATTAAATTCATAATCCTCATTGGCCTCAAGGGTCAAGGCAAAGGACACGGTTTTAAGAGAGAGGAACGAAAAAGTGACTGTAACTTTCTTTTCCGCAGGAATTTCAAGAACATATACGCCGTTTCGATCAGTTACCACGCCTTGGTTTTCATAAGCCACTGTTGCTCCTGAGACGGTATTGCCCTCTCCATCAAATACGATCCCTTTAAGGGTTGCGGTTTGGCTCAAAAGGCCAAAAGGCAACAAAAGCAAAACAGTAACAAAAAGGGTTTTAAAGCGTTTAATCATTGGCTTTTCTGTAAAAAAGTCGTTCAAAAGTAGCACTATTTCCAGCATTATCCAGCACAACGACTTTTAAATTATGGGCAGCCTCGTCCACAACGGCATCACTAAAATCGTAAGTCAATGTATTTGTTTTATAATCGTATTCCATCAAAACAAACCGATCGTTGATGGTCGCGCGGTAATCAGCAATTCCTGACTCACTGTCCTTAATGATCACTTTTAATTTTTTGGCGGTGCTAAACCATTGTCCCTCGGCAGGAGTTTTCATGGTAATGATGGGAGGGGTGTAATCAAAAAAAACACCATATTGACCCAATGTGGATACATTGGCGTCGAGTTGAGTCCCCTCGCGTGACGTATTTTGATGAATCGGCTTGCCATAGTCGTCTAAGCGGGCGATATACGCATGAGCCAAATCTTCTGTACTTAGATGATCACCTCGGTAGGTTATTTTGACCGGTTTGTATAAAGGATATTGATCTTTATCCATATAAAGTTGTTCTCCTGAAACAGAAAGATTTAAGGCTGTGGATTCATAAAAGCATTCTTTTGGAAAAAATATGCTGAAGTTACCTTCGCTCCAACTCGTTGCTGAAGTATGGGGTATTTCAACAAGGTTAGACCAATCGTCTATTGAATTTTCTATGGACTTAGACTGCTTACTCCCTACAGCTTCGTTCGTTTTAGCGGAATTATAGCTTAAGGTGTTTTCCCCCCCGAGAATAGGGACGGTAATAAGCGTTCTGTTTTGATTAAAATCAAAAAGCTCAATGGTAAATGTATAAGAGGACCCAGGAATAATTTCGACAAAGCCATCGCTTTCCAGATTTTTTAAAATTCCTAATGGATTATTGGATGGTCTGAAAAGCTTTTGAACGCGTTGTTTGCGTTCTTGATAATATCGATAATCCATATACCGGTTCATGTACTTGGTTTCGTCAAAAGAAATTCTATCAAATAAAACCTCTTGAACCAAGCTTCCATTGAGGGCACAACGAATTTGATAAACCCCATTTTTGTTGAGCGATCCATCTTGCTGGTCGTATACCCCCAAACCAAAGCCAATCCAGCCTGAAGTTTCCAGTGTCTCTGCAATAAACTCAGAATCATTAACCTTGGTCAACGACAGATTTTGGGCTTGCGCTTCTATATTTAAGTCGGATTCTGAACGTGGATACCAGCGCAATGAAGTGGGTAAAGGTCTTTTTGAGTCTTCGATTTGTATTCCGTAGATCAACGGATTTAACGGGCGAGACTGAGGGTCTCTAATTTCAAAGTGCAAATGAGGCCCCCCGCTACTTCCCGTATTGCCCGTATAGCCGATTAAATCACCTTGCTTGACGATAAATTGATCCTTACTGGGAAACAACTCAACCTGGAATTGTTCTTTTTTATATTGGGTTTGTTTGATATAATCTTGTATGCTTGGGCTAAATCGATCTAAATGGGCATACACACTGCTGAAACCGTCTTGATGCGTCAAATAAAGGGCCTTACCATAGCCAAAATGAGCCACTTTTAAACGGCTTACGTAGCCATCTGCAGCTGCATACACTGGTTTTCCGATTGTAAGATTTGTTTTGATATCCAGGCCAGCATGAAAATGACTGCTACGTAGCTCTCCAAAATTTCCTGAAAGACGAAGATCACCCTCCAATGGCGATATAAACTTAGGACCTAAAGGACCTTGCGCATTTAATAAATTTGAACAGGTAAGCACAAACAAAAACACGCAAATTACTGAGCTTAAGTAGCTTAAAATCCTCGCAGAAACTAAAACAAAACGATTGGTAAAAGTCAAAGTTATTGTCATTGTTAAACAAACGTGTGTGAGCAAACAAATATTACAATTTTTTCGATAATTAACAGATGCTTGAACCCCGCATCGGACAAGATTTATTAACTTTGTCTCTAAGTGTTGTAATGTTCATTGAATGGCTCAACTCAATTCTATTGTCGATTCGTTAGAATCAAAGTTACATCAGTTGATTTCTGCGCACAATGCGTTAAAAAAAGACCATCAACTGATATCAGATGATCTAAGTAACTTGGAACAGGAAAACCAAGCGCTTAGACTCGAGCTAAAACAATGGAAAGAAATGAGTGAAGAACTTAAAATGGCCAATGCAATGCTTGGCAGCGACCAATACAAAAGAGAAACTAAACTCAAAATAAACGCTCTAGTGCGCGATATAGAACAATGTATCGCACATTTAGCACCGTAGATTAAATGGCTGAGGCACTTAAAATAAAGTTGACCATTGCCGACCGTTTATATCCTTTAACGATACAAGCGGAGCAGGAGGAGGGCCTTCGCAAGGCCGCCAAACGCATAGAAGAAATGATCAAACGCTTTGAGCAGAGTTATGCCGTACGCGACAAACAAGATGTTTTGGCCATGTGTGCCTTGCAGTTTGCCGCTCAAGTAGAACAAAAAGAGCTCGATGGGTCAAAGGATTTGGTGGAATTAGAACACCGACTCCAAGCTATAGATCAAGCGGTATTAGAGGCACTAAAGTGACGTTCTTAAAATATTCAGGTAACTGCCTATATTGATATATTATTTGGTAAACTCAACAGAGATTCTTTAAAAGAGGTGAGTTAGTGTTGTTAAAGCATGCCGTCCTAGTCACGGATCCTTGATCAACATATTAGCCTCAAACGTGTTTTAAGGAGTTTATTCAATACACTTATCGGTATAGGCTTTTTTTATACTCAGTGTTCAATTATGGAATCATATATCCCCGCAATTGCGGCCTCATTAATCGCCTTAATCATAGGCTTTGTGATCGCAAAAATTATCGAAAAAAATAGTGCTTCTCAAGCGCTAAATTCTGCAAAACGCGCCGCAGAAGCCATTATCAAAGAAGCTAAAACAGAGGCCGAGTCTCTTAAAAAGGAAAAAATACTTCAGGCCAAAGAAAAGTTCATTGAACTCAAGGCGGAACATGAAAAGGTTATTTTATCTCGCGATAAAAAAATGGCTGAAGCTGAAAAACGCATAAGAGATAAAGAATCACAAGTTTCAAATACTTTAGCCCAGCAAAAAAAGCTCAACGCTTCACTTGAAAAAGAACGGGCAGAACTCGAAGAAAAGTTCAAATTTATCGAAAAGAAAGAAGGCGAGATTGAGCGCCTACACAAAAGCCAAATTGAACAACTTGAAGTAATTTCAAGTCTTTCGGCAGAAGATGCAAAGGCACAACTCGTTGAAAGCCTTAAAGGCGAAGCCAAGACCGACGCCATGGCCTATATTCAAAACAGTCTTGAAGAGGCCAAAATGACCGCACAACAGGAGGCTAAGAAAATTATCATCAATACCATACAACGCATTGGTACCGAAGAAGCTATAGAAAATTGTGTCTCTGTATTTAATTTAGAGAATGATGACGTCAAGGGCCGAATCATCGGACGTGAAGGACGTAATATTCGTGCCATTGAAGCAGCTACTGGAGTTGAGATTATTGTTGACGACACTCCGGAGGCCATAATTCTCTCTTGTTTCGATTCTGTTCGCCGGGAAATAGCCCGACTTTCTTTGCACAAGCTTGTTACTGATGGCCGTATTCATCCGGCGCGTATAGAAGAAGTCGTTAAAAAAACGACCCAGCAAATCGAATCGGAAATTATTGAAGTTGGTAAACGAACCGTAATTGACCTAGGGATCCATGGGCTGCACCCTGAGCTGATTAAGGCGATTGGGCGCATGAAATATCGCTCTTCATATGGTCAGAATTTATTGCACCACTCAAGAGAAGTAGCCCGACTTTGTGGGACGATGGCTGCAGAGCTAGGTCTGAATGCAAAATTGGCCAAAAGGGCTGGTCTTTTGCATGATATTGGAAAAGTTCCAGAAACTGAATCTGAGACGCCTCACGCCATTCTTGGAATGCAATGGGCTGAGAAATATGGTGAAAAACCAGAAGTGTGTAACGCTATCGGGGCCCACCATGATGAAATTGAAATGACAAGTCTATTATCTCCAATTGTTCAGGTTTGCGATGCCATCAGTGGTGCTCGTCCTGGCGCCAGAAGACAAGTTTTGGATTCTTATATCCAGCGCCTTAAAGACCTCGAAGATATTGCCTTTGGTTTTGGCGGGGTGGAGAAAGCCTATGCCATTCAAGCCGGTCGTGAATTACGGGTTATTGTAGAGAGTGAAAAAGTGAGTGATGATAAAGCAGCACAATTGTCTTTTGAAATCTCACAAAAAATACAGACCGATATGACCTATCCGGGGCAGGTTAAAGTCACTGTTATCCGAGAAACTCGAGCCGTCAATATCGCTAAGTAACATTTCACGAATGCTACTTTGCTTGCGTTCTCTTTTGGTTAGTCCGCGAACACCCAGCCATAGTCTTGCTCTGGGCAATCAAAGAAGTGGCCGTTAATAAAGCGATAGTCCTTGTTTAGTTCTGACAAGGTGCTGATATCCTGTTCACTTAAGGTAAGCTGTGCGGCCATTAAGTTATCCTGTAAATGTTGGGTTTGAACGGCCTTTGGAATAACTGAATCTCCACGAGATATATGATAACTGATCAGGATTTGTGCCGGGCTACATTGGTATCGCTGAGCCATATTTTGTACTTCTGGAATCTCAAATAAATTAGGCTCATCCGATGATTTCATTCCTGCAGCTCGATCTGTGGAACCCAGTGGGGCATAAGCGGTCATCGCAATTCCTTTTTCTTTACAATAATTGCGCAGCTTGTCTTGGGTCAGTAGCGGATGCATTTCGACTTGATTTACAGAGGGCATAGAAGAACAAGATTCCAATAAACTCAAGTGATTAACGGTAAAGTTAGAAACACCGATAGCCCGGGTTAATCCGGTGCTTTGTGCGTGTTCCATTGCGGTCCAAGTATCCACGAGAGGTGCTTGGCTTAAAGGAAGATAATCTTGAGGCGTTTCGGGTAAAAGGACATCACTTTTAAAGGCGATAGGCCAATGGATCAGGTAAAGATCTAAATAGTCTATTTTAAGGCGATCTAAACTCGCTTCGAGTGCAGGTAACACTTCGTTTGCTTGGTGTCGATCATTCCATAATTTTGAGGTGACAAAAAGATCTTCTCGAGTACAAAGCCCCATATCAATTGCTAGTGCAATCGCTTGACCTACCTCGAATTCATTATCGTATATCATGGCAGTATCAATATGACGATACCCCATTTTTATGGCTTCTAATAGGGCTTGAACGACCTCTTGACCTTGAGCTTTCCAGGTCCCTAATCCTAAGGCCGGCATTTTAATATCCTGCTGTAATGTAATTTGTTTCATTCTCTACTTCCTGCTTTTACGGGTAATGAATTTAAGATTTTAATTTTCTAGGGTGAAATTGTTTCATGACTTTCGCCAAATGCGCTGTTTCCACATGCGTATAAATCTCAGTGGTAGTGATACTTTCATGTCCGAGCATTTGTTGAATCGCTCTTAAGTCCGCTCCATGTTCAAGTAAATGTGTGGCAAAAGAATGACGAAAGGTATGGGGGCTTACTTTTTTATCAATTCCAGCGCGCTCAGCCAAGTCTTTAATAATGGTAAATACCATGGCTCGTGTGAGTCCTTTTCCTCTGCGGTTCAGAAACACTGTGTCTCGATAAGCAGCCTCAATTTCCATATGATTACGCACTTGGTGAATATAGATATTGATAAATTTCATCGTTGAGGGCGCCACCGGGACGATTCTTTGTTTATCACCCTTTCCTGTAACCTTGATAAATTCCTGATCAAAGTGAAGGTCTGAAAGCCTTAAAGCAGTCAGTTCAGATACGCGCAACCCACAACCATAAAGCGTTTCCAGCATAGCACGGTTGCGCTCCCCTTGAGGATGTCCTAAATCAATGGCCCCAATAAGGGCATCAATTTCTGCAACAGAAAGCGTATCGGGTAGATAGCGTCCAATTTTAGGACTTTCCATCAGGGTTAGTGGATTGTCGGGTCTTAGATCTTCGAATACTAAAAAATTAAAAAAGCCCTTTAGACTCGAGATCAGCCGCGCCTGTGAGCGCGCATGAAGCAGCTTGGCTTGTTGATAGACAAAATCTTGAAGTAGGTCTAACTGAATTTTTGAAGGGGCAGGCGCGGCGTCGTTTTGCTCTAGCCATAACCATAGTTTTTTTAAATCAGCTTGATAACCTTTTATCGTATTTACAGAGAGGCCACGCTCAATTTTGAGGTACTGCGTAAATGCTTTTATGGATTGTGGCCAATTCAAACTTTTAAATTTATTTGGAGTGCTATTTAAATACTTAGATAATAACACTATGAAAATACGGTTTTACGCTTCGGGTTTAAAATTATTTAAATTAAATTCGAAAAACTTATAAATCGTTTACCCATGAAGAAATTATTGACCCTCCTCTTTTTGACCATAATGAGTTCCGCAGGCGCCCAGGGTTTGGATTTTGGCGTTAAACTGGGCTTTAACTTTGCCAATGTTTCAGGAATTGAAGATTTTGAGCAGCGCACAGGGCTTTCAGCCGGGTTCTTCGCTGGGGCACGATTAGGAGATAAACTGGGGTTTCAAATCGATGCGCTTTATAGCCAGCAAGGTGCAGAAGTAGGGGATACTTACTCTGACATTGTGCAGGATTTTAACCTCGACTACATCAGTATACCCGTTGTGGTAAAGTATTATATCACGGATAATTTAAACATACACGCAGGGCCTCAAATGGGGATCTTGCTTAACGATGAGACCAGTGTACTGAGTCAGACCTTTGATGCGATTGAAACCGACACTGTAGATTGGTTAGGTACTTTAGGCATCGGTCTTGATTTGCCTTTAGGACTGCGCGCTGAGGCACGCTATAGTTTTGGATTAACCCGTGTTAATGGATCCGTGACGATTCCATCGCTCCCTACCATCCAAGAGGGACGCACCCGAATGACCACCTTAAGTATCGGCTATTCTTGGCTTTAAAACCGATTTTAAAGGCTTCTCCCTTTAAATATTTTAACCATTGCAACAGCGCAAACAAGGGCTAGGGTAATGAGTACTATTGCCCCGAGCCACTGGCTATACAGGACGTATCCTGTTCCGAAAAGGGCACAATAAACCAAAACAACCCCAAGTAAAAAAAGGAGTAAATCGCTAGAGAATCGCTCTTTTGATTGTTTTAAGGAAACCCCTTTTGCCTCCATTTTTTGCTTAAATCCACTCCATCCTCGCCCATAGGGGTTGATTTTGTTATAAAATTTAATCAAAGTTTCATGGTCAGTAGGTCTGGTTAATAAGGTCACTAAAATCCAACTCAATGTGGTGATTCCAACACCCCAAAGTAATTTTTGTGTGGCGTCAAATCCAAAATCAATAAATTCAAAAGCCAGGGCCAAGGCAAATGACACAATCATTCCAGTGATTTCGCTGTAGGCGTTAATGCGCCACCAAAACCAGCGTAGGATAAAAATCAAACCAGTTCCCGCTCCAATTTGAAGCAATATATTAAAGGTGTCTAGGGCACTTTCGAATTGAAGCGCCAAAAGACCAGCCAAAACCATTAAAATAACTGTAGACCATCGGCCGACCCAGACCAATTGTTTTTCTGAAGCTTCTGGGCGGACAAAACGTTTGTAAAAGTCCAACGCAATATACGATGAGCCCCAGTTCAAATGCGTCGAGATCGTACTCATAAAGGCCGCAATTAATGAGCTGACCACCAAGCCTAAAAGGCCAGGGGGGAGGTAAGTCAACATGGCCGAATACCCTAAATCATGCCCTTCGGTCGCATTGGGAAAAGCAGCTTTTATATCAGAAAGCTCAGGATACAAGATCAGAGAGGCTAGAGCAATTAGAATCCATGGCCATGGTCTAAGCGCATAATGCGTAATATTAAAGAGCAGGGTGGCTCCAACCGCATGGCGCTCGTTTTTGGCTGAAAGCATTCTTTGGGCGACATATCCACCACCTCCTGGTTCTGCCCCAGGATACCATACCGACCACCATTGAACAGCAATAGGGATAAGCAAAAGCGTCCAAAGCGTATCACGATTTTCAAAGTCTGGTAAAAAATTAAGTTTATCCACCACATTGGCATGGGTCAATAAAGCTTCAAGACCGCCCACTTGAGGCAGATTAATGATATAATAAGCAGCCCATACAGAACCCACCATAGCCACAATGAATTGTAAAAAGTCTGTAAATATTACCCCGCGCAAACCGCCGAGCGAGCTATAGAGTACGGTCACCACAGAGGCGTAAACCACGGCTTCCCAAGGTTCTAGATCAAATAAAATACCGCCGATTTTAATGGCTGCCAAACACACTGCGGCCATAATCATGACATTAAAGAATACCCCTAGATAAATGGCCCGAAAGCCACGTAAAAAAGCTGCCGCTTTACCACTATAGCGCATTTCATAAAAGGCTAAGTCTGTCAGTACTTCCGAGCGTCGCCATAGTCTTGCGTAAACAAAAACAGTTAACATACCGGTTAAAAGAAAGGCCCACCACACCCAATTACCGGAAATCCCATTTTGACGGACGATATCCGTGACGAGGTTCGGAGTATCGGCACTAAAGGTGGTGGCCACCATCGAAATGCCCAAAAGCCACCATGGCATATCTTGGCCCGATAGAAAAAACTCTTTGGTATTGCTGCCAGAACGCTTTGCCACACGCCAACCAATAATTAGAAAAATCAAAAAAAACAGGCCAATAAGCAGCCAATCAAGAGCGGTGAGTTGCATAGGGTTAATATTTAAAAATCAATTCTACGCGACGATTTTTTAAACGCCCACGAGAATTGCTATTGGTGTATAAAGGTTGTTGTTCTCCAGCAGAAAATGCCTTAAGTCTATTCGGATCAATGCCCTGGGAAATAAAAAAACGACGCAGTTGTTGCGCCCATTTTAATGCCAATCGATAATTGTCTTGATCATGGCCCACATGATCAGTATGGCCCCATAATTCAAGATAATTTTGAGGATCAAGCGCCAGCCATTGGGAGATTCCCGGGGTTAATTCATTTAGATCGCTGTTTACAATAATGCCTTGATCTGAAAAGCTAGGATGGTATACGATCGAATTGTATTTAGGTAGATTTGGGTTTTTTGGCGAATTTTCTTGCACGGTTATTGAACTGGTTCCCCCCTTAGGGACTTTAGGTTTATCATCCCAGCCCTCAGCAAGTAACATGGAAGGTTTTATAACAATAGGGGGGATGCTCGAATTTTTATCAAAGAGTCGCTGCAGATCTCCGCGGCATTTGATTCGATCAGGGTTGAGGCCCGCGGCAACGAGATTATTCTTTACCATTACACTGCGTTGTACCCCAAGATTAGGATCGGCTATGGGTTCACTGGGATCATAATGACCGATTATCTCCAGAGTCAGATCTGGATTTATTTCCATATTATAGTTCAGTTGATCGGACAAATCTTTCCAGTTTTTTTTCCAAATCACCTCAGGAGTATTACGAACGATATCCAAAGCATCCAATCCTATTAAGACGGGCTCAAACTTCTTTACCTCTGGTGTTGTCTCTCCTGGAAGTGTCTCTAGCGAAACTGTCTCGACTGCAGAATCTTCTAAAGACTCATTATTTAAGGCTTCTGAATTTTCACTACTTTTTTCGATCGACTCTGTAACAGCATTATTCCCCTGGGTTATTAACGTCTGATCAATAGCAGGCGCTTCATCTGTGTTTAACTCATTTAAAGAGTCTGCCGTTAGAGTGTTTACAGGCTTTTGTTCAAGATACTGGTTTAGGGCAAAGCCAAATCCTGACCATAAGAGTAATAGAATCAAAAACTTTTTAAGAGGCCCCTTCATTCCAAGACTAGAAAAACTTTGTCTAAATTTACAAAAATGAACGAGCCTATCGCCACTGTGCACTAGGGAATTTAAGTCAAATTAAAGTTGGACAAAACCACACCAAATAATGCATTAATTGGCAGGCTCGAGGAGTTTGAACGGCTTTTACAATTGTCCCTTAAGAAAATTGAGACAGAGTGGTTATGGACCTCTCCTAATACCCAAATACCCTGTTTAGGGGTTCAACTCGCTCATATGGAAGGTAACCTAAGGCAGTATATTGTAACTAATTTAGGTCATCAAAAAGATTTACGTCAAAGAACCCTTGAATTCACTGTCCGACCAGAAATTAGTCTTCAACAGTTGTCCGAGGGCTTATTGCAGACACTGGCACAGGCAAAAAATTTAATTGAGCATGTGCCAAGCCGCGTCTGGAGTGAAGTTTATCATGTTCAGACCTTTTCCATGACGCGGCTTGAGGCTTGCATCCACGCCATAGAACATTTAAATTATCATCTTGGCCAAATGGCCTTATTGATAAAACTATTCCATCCTCAAGACCTTGACTTTTATCCTGAGATCAAATAAGTATTTGATAAAAACGCAATAGATGCACTAGGGTCTAACGCGTAATACCAATAACATTGTTATTCACGTTTAACACCTAAAACATTGTTATTCAGTTTAATACTGTCAATTTTGGTAAAAAAATTAGCGCAGAATCCCGCTGTTTTTACACTGATTTGTGTAATACACGCTGTAAGAGCCGATTATTAAAATCATAACGGGCATCACAAGTCCACCTGGCCCATAAATATCATAGGCTCCAGCAATATAAAAGTTGAAAAACATTTGCACTAAAGCCCCTATTAAAGAAGCGATAAACATAAGATGGGCAAAAGCTTTTCTGAGCAACATTAAAATAGCGGCACACATCCCTCCCCAAACAGCAGTGGCAAAAGCAGAAGTGGCCCATGACGGCGTGGATTCAATAAGTTCTCTTTGATTATCGGGGATCATGGCGAGCTGTTCTGGAGTAATCAACATTTGACCCAAATAAGCCATGGCACCCATGGCATTCCAAATCAAAAGTAAAACACCCAAAACCCAGAACCAGGTGGTTGGTTTTTGTGAGGTATTCATCATTGCATTGTTTAGGTTGTTAGCGTAAATATACACCCTTTCGATTTTTGAAAATCGTTTGAAATATGATTTAAATACAAATTTCGAGCAAGGGTAATTATTGTCGATAAACCACTAGCTAAAGACCGTAACAACTCAAATTATCAAGGGTTTAACAACTGAACTTGACTCTTGAGTCGCTCCTTAATCATGGAAAGTATTCTCTTGTTTATAGCCGAAGAGTCTAAAGTGTAGATTTGATATTCTTCAAGGGTGAATTGTCCTAAAATGAGCCCCTTTAAAATATTGCGGAACTTCATATCCTTGTGAATCGCAGATTCTATATAATCCATCTTCCGCTGTGGCGAGATTTCATAAAAGACCCCTTTATGTTTGTCAATATAGTGGCGAAATAAGGCCAAAAGCAGGTCGTTTTGTAACTTTAAAATAGGGCGGAGGGTATTGTTCTGAAAAAATTCTTGATCAGACATTTGATCATAAGTCTTCACCCCGGGCAACTCAGGACGCAAAGCGATGAGTTCAACGTCACGCTTGTTCATAACTTAACTCTTTAATGATTGGACATCGCCAGAAGAGGGCGCTTCATAGAGCTCAAGGTCGAAATAGGAGACCGAAGCGATAAGGTGGTCAAAAATATCGGCTTGTATGTGCTCATAATTCTCCCAACGCTTGTCATTACTAAAGGCATAGACTTCTATAGGAATCCCATGATCAGTGGGCGCTAGATGGCGTACCATTAAGAATAAATCTTTATTGATGGCTGGATTTTCATGTAAATACGCATCAATGTACTTTCTAAACACACCCAAATTAGTTTGATTTCGCCCATTGATAAGCAGAGATTTATCCGCTTGATTCTGAACATTATATTTGGTTATATCTTTTTCGCGATGCTCAATATAGGGCTTGATTAATGCGATATTTTTGAAGGAAACTACATCTTCAGGCGTTAAAAAACGAACCGAATTTTGTTTGATCATAAGTGATCTTTTGATCCGTCTACCTCCAGATTCTTGCATGCCACGCCAGTTTTGAAAAGAATCGGAAATCAGACTATAGGTAGGAATTGTGGTAAATGTATTGTCAAAATTCTGTACACGAACCGAGGCTAGATTAATTTCAATGACAGTCCCATCCGCTCCGTATTTAGAAAAGGTGATCCAATCTCCAATACGGACCATATCGTTAATGGAGACTTGAATACTGGCCACAAAGCCCAATATGGTGTCTTTAAAAATAAGCAAAATCATGGCAGAGGCCGCGCCCAAAGAGGCCAGACTTTCAACACTAAATCCAGTCATTAAATTGATGATGAAAAATATTCCTGTCCCCCAGGTAAACATCATCAAAACCTGCATATAACTCTCAAGTGGCTTATCCTTATACTGCTCATAACCAGCCTTTAGGTAGGTTTTAGTGGTGCGCAGTATACTTCGGACAATGAGAACACATAATACCACAAAATACATGGACGTGACCTTTGTGGCCAATTGTGTCATTTCCGGGTAATCGTATAATCCTATGGGTATAAAATACCACAATACAGCAAGCGGGGAGAGGTGGGCGACAAAACGAGGAAAATTACTTTCCACGAGAAAGTCGTCGAAAGTGGTTTTAGTCTTATTGCTAAACGCCTTAAAAAGTTGGACGATAACGCTTCGAGTGACCCGATCTAACAATCGTATAATCAACAAACCAATTACGATTACAACAATGGCATTGATCAAATTGGCCCAAAACAAAGAGAATCCATGGGCATATAAATAATCACGAATCCACTCGGTAATAAAAAGTACTTCTGAAGTTGTCATGATAAATATTTCTTTTCAACATAAAACGGCCCAAAAGGCAACAAAGCGCAAAACGCAATAATCAACCACTGTTTAAAGGTCCAAGCTCGGGTTGATTTTAGGCTTAAAGCGAGAACTTCGTAGGCGACAAATAATAAGCCATGCGCCATTCCGATCACTTCTACTCCTAAAGGCCAATGCCATATATATTTAAGCGGCATCGCCACGCCAAGAAGGAGTAAAAAAGATATTCCTTCAAAGCGACTGACCCAAAAAAACAAGCGATTTTGATTCACAAAATATTTTTAACAAAGATACCAATGTTTTTGACTTGAGCCTCCCTTCAACTATATTTGCCCAAGGGATAAAAAACCCATGCTATGATACATTTAAAAGAAAAAAACGCCTTCATTACCGGAGGAACCAAAGGCATAGGATTTGGAATTGCTCAATCACTTTTGCAGGAGGGTGTTTCTGTGGTAATCACAGGGCGTACAGAAGAATCATTGCAGAGAGCGACTTCAGAATTAGCTCCATTGGCAAAGAGCCATAGTGCAAAAATTCTAGGTATTGTAGCCGATGTGCGCGATTATGAGAGTATGGCGTCTGCGGCAAAAAACGCTATGGAAAATTTGGGGCCCATTGATTTAGTTATCGCTAATGCGGGATTAGGACATTTTGCACCGGTACACCAGCTTAGTGTTGAGCAGTGGCATGAAACCATAAACACCAATTTGAATGGTGTATTTTATACCCTGAAAGTTTTCGCTCAAAGTTTGATGGATCATCAAGGATATTTCATCAGTATTTCGAGTTTGGCCGGAACTAATTTTTTTGCAGGCGGTTCAGCCTACAATGCCAGTAAATTTGGTGTAACAGGATTTACTCAAGCGGCCATGTTAGATCTTCGTGACTATGGGGTGAAAATGACCACTATTATGCCCGGGTCTGTAGCGACCTATTTTAATGATCATGTGCCCAATGATGACGATTATTGGAAAATTCAAAAAGAAGATTTAGGTCAAATCGTCGTTCAATTGATTTCTATGCATCCACGGAGTCTTCCCAGTAAAATCGAATTACGTCCAACAATGCCCGGTGGCACCCGTAAATAAATCCAGAATTCATTTTAGGTTAGGGTGTTAATCTTTCGTCAAAACCATCATAAAATGGCGCTGCGGTAGAGAAAAACATTAATTTTAATCCTCGGTGATTTAGAATATCCAAAACGATGGGGCATATAAGTGGTATGAGAACTCAATTGACGATAGGGTTAATTTCTATGATTTGCGGGGTCAGTTTTGGCCAAATCGACGGATCAACGTCTAACACCTCTGGAGAAAATCCATTTTTTCGACCGACACCCACAAGTCTAGTCCCTGAAAACAAGCCCCCAATTAGTTTAACCATCCCTTTTAAAGATAGAGACCCAAAAATGCAGTTTCCTCCGCCGAGTCAGGAAACAAAACAACTTGATATGACGGCCTCTGATGGGCTTTTGGATCATATTCCAGGTAAGGCCCCTAAAGCTTTTCAAAAGGATAAAGAGCCTCGGCCAGAATTTGCGCGGGATCAAGATTTAGGCGACGTTACCACATCAGGAGATTTTGTCCAAATAAAATATCGCGACCATGAATATGTAGATGGTGATTTGATTCGCGTTTATGTAAACGGCGACGTGGTTCAGTCCAGTGTCTTCTTAGGAGCAAGTTTCTCAGGGTTCACTTTATCGCTTCAGCCCGGAGCAAATCGCATTGAATTTGAAGCCATTAATCAAGGCAGTAGTGGACCTAACACGGCTGAGTTACATGTATACAACGAAAAAGGCTTTATAATTTCTGCCAAAGAATGGAATCTTTTGACTGGTTATAAAGCCTCTGTTCTGGTAATCAAAGATTAAAAAAGCGCTCTTTAAAGGCGATTATTCGAGTTCCTCCATTGTACTCATGACTTCCTCGTAAGTGGTAAGTTTAAGATACATTTTACCGGCCATCATGACAATAGGTGTGTCCATTTCATTCAAACGTTCTTCACCACCCACAATCAATTTTTTGAGCTGCTCACGCACTTTTGGGTAGGCGTCAATTTCAGTGAGAGTGTAGAGATAAGGACTTTCATCAAGGGCAGCAGTTAACGTATCACAATTAGAAGAGCAAAGCTTTGGTTTGTATATCGTTAGAGGCCATTTTGGTTGAATTTT
>RFXU01000190.1 GCA_009921505.1 Flavobacteriaceae bacterium | reverse complement strand
GAACAAACATATTGTTGTGTTCATGCCCCCCCATGATCAAATCAATGTCTTGATTACTTTTGGCAATTTCCTGATCCATCTCTACTTCGACATGGGTAAGACCTACGATGACCTCTGCGCCCAATTGCTTGAGGGAATCAACCCCGTATTGGGCTTGTTGAAACATGTCCGCATAAAACACATAAGGTTTGGGATTACTCGGAATAGTCACGCCAAAAAATCCAATATCAAGGGTCTGACCATTATCATTGGGAACAGAAAGTAATTTGATTTCAGGAATGACCTCTTGCTTATGCGCCGAGGATTCAAACGCATTCGCATCAAATTCATTCTCCAGAGTGGCGAATTTGGAAAATGGGATGATGCCATTTTCAGTGTTGTGATAACAATTGGTATTGACCCAATCAAAAGAAGACTCATCCAATCTCTTTTGAAAATCAGCGTAAGACAAATCAAACTCGTGATTTCCAAAAGTAGCCATTGTAAAGTTCATCGCATTCATCACCTCAATCATTTGGCGACCTTTTATCCGCTCACCTTCATACTTTAAATTTCCTAAAAGTGAAGGATTGAGAAAGTCTCCAGACATAAATAAGTAGGTGTTTGGGTTAATCGCTTTTAGTGAATCCACAATATGGGCTACTCGGGCCATACCTCCGTATAGCCCCCCACCCAATGGAGCTATCTCGTAGACATCGTTGAGCTGAACAAAATATACTTTGGTCCTTTGATCAGAACATCCTAAAAGCGTTAAAAGTACCGCGAAGAAGCAGAAATTTTTCATTAGTGGTAGTTTAAAAATATATCGGAAGCTTTATTGAAGGCGCTCTCAAATCGGGCCATGTGAACACCGTGGTCAATTTTTTGCTGCGCGCAATAACTCAATAATTTTTCTGTGGGCATATTGCCCGTTAATTCGTCTTTTGCCATTGGGCAACCACCAAAACCTTGAATCGCTCCATCAAATCGGCGACATCCTGCACGATAAGCCGCATCCACCTTTTCACGCCATGAGTGCGGTGCGGTATGTAGATGAGCCCCAAATTCAACTTCCGGAAATTGAGGTATGACGCCGTTAAATAGCTCTGAAATAACTTCAGGGCTTGCCGCTCCTACAGTGTCACTCAAAGAAATAATTTTGCACCCCATACCCACCAAAGTTTCGGTCCATTGTGCCACAATTTCAGGGCTCCATGGGTCTCCATAAGGATTGCCAAATCCCATGGACAGGTAAGTCACGACTTTCACTCCATGTTCATTAGCTAAAGATAAAATATCGGATAATACGATCATCGATTCATCGATAGTTTTATGCGTATTACGCATTTGAAAGTTTTCTGAAATCGAAAAAGGATAGCCAATAAACTCAATTGCTTCAAAGCCCAAAGCGGATTCGGCGCCGCGGAGATTGGCTACAATGGCCAGTAATTTAGTTTTGGTCTCACTGAGGTCTAAATCATTTAAAACTTGTGCGGTATCAGCCATTTGAGGAATGGCGCGAGGAGAGACAAAACTTCCGAAATCAAGCGTATCAAAACCACAGCCTAAAAGGGCCTGAAGATAACGCACCTTAAGCTCAGTGGGGATAAATGATTTAATGCCTTGCATGGCATCACGGGGACACTCGATTATTTTGACCGAAGACATGTTTAAAGATACAAAATAGCCCTGCGATACATTTAGATTTTAACAGGAAAAACACCCGCTAAGGCCACAAGACATAAATTCCTAATAAGGCAAAAATACTCACCTGAATAATCTTGAATGTTTTAGGGTGATGGGCCAACCAATGACGTAAAATAGAAAAACGCTCAGCGAATAAGGCGATAAGACCAAAGACGAGCGCAGAGACCACGATAAAAATGCCCCCTAAAACAAAAAACTGAATCGATTTTGACAGCGTTTCATCCCAAAGAAATGCCGGAAATAATGAGATAAAAAATAAAAATACCTTGGGATTTGACGCATTGAGGATCACCCCTTTTCGATACCACCAACTCATAGTCTGTCGTTGCATCACCCCTTGTTCAGACCCAATAGAAGAACGTGCTATGGTCCATGCTAAATAAAGTAAATAACCGCCACCGCAAACTTTAATTATTGTAATGAGCTCAGGCCACTGTTCTACAACAGCTACAAAGCCAAATGCTAAAAGACTGGTGTGCAAAACGCATCCACTGAGTAGACCTAAAGTGATCATCCACCCCGTGCGTGCTCCGTAGGCAATCGATTGAGTGGCGACAAACATATTGTCCGGACCTGGAGTAATGGCCAAAATGAAACACGCCAAGGCAAAGGTCAGCAACATGATCCTTTTATTTTTGGTTCAAAATTGCTTGATTAATTTTTTTAATCAAGCCTGGCCCTTCATATACAAAACCTGTGTATAATTGAACTAATGATGCTCCTGCCTTTAATTTATCAAGTGCATCTTGTGCCGAGTGAATCCCACCCACACCGATTATCGGAAACGCCCCTGAACTCTTTTGATGGAGGTAAGCAATAACTTCTGTAGCACGATTTGTCAATGGTTTTCCGCTCAATCCTCCAGTCTCGGACTTGTTTGCGTGACTCAGACCTTCACGACTCAAGGTGGTGTTCGTGGCAATGACTCCTGCGATTTTCGTTTCTGCGACAATATCGATAATATCATCGAGTTGTCCTTGAGTTAAATCAGGTGCGATTTTAAGCAAAATAGGTTTTGCCTTTGCTTTAGTGTTGTTATGCTTTTGAAGCGTGTTTAATAACTGAGTCAAAGGTTCTTTTTCCTGTAGATCTCTGAGGTTGGGGGTATTTGGAGAACTTACATTGACCACAAAATAGTCGACAACATCATATAACGCGTCGAAGCAATACATATAATCGGCCACAGCCTGATCGTTTGGTGTGATTTTGTTCTTACCGATATTTCCGCCGATCAGGACCCGGCCCTTATTGGCCTTAAGACGCTCCACGGCATGAGCAACCCCCTTATTATTGAAGCCCATTCTATTGATCACCCCTTTATCTGTAGGCAATCGGAATAAGCGTTTTTTTGGATTTCCTTCTTGTGGTTTTGGCGTCACAGTCCCGATTTCTATAAATCCAAAACCAAAATTAGACAGCTCCTGGTATGCCATTGCATCTTTATCAAAGCCGGCGGCTAATCCTACCGGGTTCGGAAATGTAAGCCCAAAAACTTCACGCGAAAGACTTGGGTGATGGACATGAAAAAGCCGCTTTATTAAGCATCCTAGACCCAAAAAATGAACCAGCTTAATCAATCTAAAACTCGTGTAATGAATTTTTTCTGGATCAAAAAGAAAGAAAAGAGGACGGATAAGGCGTTGATACATAGTCAAAGTTTCACCACAAAATTAGCATTAAAAGCACTAATTTTATGAGCGATTTATCATTATTTAGCAACAACTGCGTTGCACTTATTTACAAAAATTTTATTCATGATAGCCAAACAGCACATTATCGATCGATTTGTTCGCTATGTCACTGTCGATACAGAAAGTGACCCAAATTCTCAAACCACACCAAGTTCTAAAAACCAATGGGATTTGGCCAATGCCTTGGCTCAAGAATTAAAAGATATTGGCATGTCTGAGGTCCA
>RFXU01000189.1 GCA_009921505.1 Flavobacteriaceae bacterium | reverse complement strand
AACGAAGTTTTTGGGGAAGGTACTGCATTACCACTTGATACGAACAGTATTCGTGTAATAGCTCCAGCGAAAGCCGAAGAAAAGGTGGGTTTTGTATCTGTTTTAGAGAATTTGGAAGTTACGCGTAGCGACCCACCAGCAAAAATAATAGTTAACTCACGTACCGGTACGCTTGTAATTAGTGGAAACGTGAAGGTCACACCTGCAGCAGTTTCTCATGGTTCATTGTCCGTCAAAGTTAATGAAAATGTATCAGTTGAAGGCGGGGATGCGGTTGCAGTTGGCGCCGGCGCACAAGCAAACGCGGCCGGTCAAGCTGTACCAAACACGGAGATAACGGTTGAAGAGGACACAGCGAAAGCGTTCCTGTTCGATGGCGGAGTATCGCTTAATGAGTTGGTTGATGCAATCAACTCTGTTGGAGCCACACCTTCAGACTTGGTCGCTATTCTTGAAGCATTACGAGAAGCGGGCGCCTTGAATGCTGAGCTAATCGTAATTTAGTAACAAAGAGGGGTTGCATGGATTTGTCTAAATTTAAAATATTAGAGACGTCAATGGCGCATGATCCTTTGCCCCTCAGCGAAGTAAAAAAATCGTCTCCCATAGATAATAGCTTGGCCTCAGTTGCAGATCAATTTGAGGCAATTTTCATAGAAAGCCTTCTTAAACAGGCGCGTGAAAGCAAACTTAGCCAAGGATTGTTCGAAACCAGCTCAGATGACACCTTCGTTGAGATGTTTGACAAGGAAATTGCTAATAGTACGAGCCAATCTGTCGATATAGGTATTGCGCAAGCAATTGTTAAGCAGATGAGTTATGGTAAACACGAGCTTGAAAAATGAGCGATATTTACACAATAGCGAAGTCAGGTTTGCTAGCCTATAAAGAAGGTTTAGCCACGACCGGTCAAAATATCGCTAATGTCGGGAATGATGCCTATTCACGTCGTGAAGCGGCAATAAGTGAGCTGAAATCTGGCTCGCCAGATGTGCTGCAAGTGTCAGAAAATCTAAGTTTTGGGGTAAAGGTCGACGGAATTACGCGTGCATTTGATCAATTTATAGAAACGCAATTGCATGACGCTAAGTCAAATCTTTCTTTTTCAGAGTCTCAAACCAATGTCCTTAACCAATTAGAAAGCATAATTCGGCCAGGTAAAAATGCTGTGTCTCAAAAAATTAATGAATTTTTTGCATCGCTCTCGAGTTTGACACAGGACCCATCGGATACAGCAAGTCGTTTTTCTGTGCTGGAAGCTGCGAAGTCTGTCGTTAATTCAATTAAAAATGCGGCAAATGGAATTATTGATTTACGCCAATTTGTGGATGCAAATGTAAAAGCTAATGTTGACGATGCAAATCTGATTATAAATCAAATTTCAAATATACAAAAAGAATTACTCGGTAATTCTAGTCCTAACGCTGCAAGAAATGATTTGCTCGATCAGCGGGATAATCTACTCCAAAAATTAAGTGAAATCGTAGAGATTAAAGTTCGATACAAACCTAGGGGCGAGATAGACGTCCTGGCAGGCACTGACGGCCAAGGGCAAGTCTTAATTTCTGGTTTTGAAAAAAAAGAATTTCTACTTAGAGCGGAAAATGGCTCAAACAAGATATTTGTAGTAGTCCCAGGTTCCAATGACGGCGTTAAAGTTCAAGTTGGGTCGGGCAAAATAGCAGGGAATTTGGCCTCTGATCATACTTTGGTCGCGTCAAAAGCGGCATTAGATGATTTGGCTAAAAAGTTTGTTGCCGAGATTAATGAGGTGCACACTACTGGCGTGGACTTAAATGGTGACATAGGCCAGGAGCTTTTCAAATTAAATTCCGTCGATATTGTCAAAATATCTGATTTAGGAAGCTCCACACAATTGGCAGTATCAAATTTGTCTGATGTAAATATTGAGAGCCCTTTAAATATTATTTATGTTGCCGAGAACGATAATTGGCAGATTAAAACTCGAGACAATGCCCTCCTCGCTACCTTTAAGGGCTCTTATAATTTAAACGGGTTGAATATATATATTTCGGGAACACCATCCATTGGTGATGCTTTTGAGGTAAATTTTAGTGATAACTTAGCACAAAATTTATCGTTAAATATTACTGACGCGCGTCAATTGGCAGCGGCATCATATTACCTTGCTGAAAAAAATGCAGATAATAAGAGCTCGGTTAACTTAACTATAGATACCTTCATAATTGAGGATGAGTCATCTGTTCCTAGTCTAAACGGTTTACTTGCTTTTGAAAACGACAGCGCAAACGCGCTGACGTTTCGTAATACTGGCGTTCTTGGGATTTTAAATGAGGTAGATAACCTAAATGGACTGAGCGCCTTGTTGTCTCAGGCTAGAATACAGTTTGGGGCGGACGTTGAAGATTTAAATACCAGTTCTCAATTAAAATTAACATTAGGCGCAACGACACATACATTTTCCCTTGCAACACATTTTGAAGATATAGAGTCGTTAGGTGACTTAGCGGAATTATTAAATTCTGGCATTATTAAATCAGATATCCTCTCTGACGGCGAGGCAATGACCTTCAATGACCTTGGTTTAAGAGTAGCCGCGAATGCAAATTCTTTGAATATTTCCTCCGCTTATATGCCTAATTCTGGCAATTATTCTGAGCTCAAAAGTGGCGCTCTGGCAGGCAATAATGGAATAATACACGCTGGTAATTTTTCGTCGTCTGATATTCAGATACTCACTCGTGAAGGCGTCCAAATTTCTGGAAAACCGCTGACGCAAGAGCAGATTGCTAGTTTTATGACAGTAGAAAATGGATTTTCGGCTGATGCAAAATACACAGCTGCATATATCGACGTTGACGGTGATACGTCATACATGGGTGCCCAAGTTAGTAGAAAGACAACAACTGGAAATTATATCCTATCATTCACTGCTTTGGGCGAATTGGCGACTGAAAATTCGAATCTCTTAACCGGTCTTACGGCCAACAGACCTCTTGAGAGAAGGGGGATGTCATCTGAAATTAAATTTAAAACTCAAGCAGGACATGACATCAGTTTCAAATCTGAAAAAGGTATGATGGCTGGACAGATAGCTTCCAGCCTTAATTCAAAAGTTGCTCAGTTTGGATTGAAAGCCTTCGCACATAACAATGTTGAATTGTATGATTTACCGAGGGAAACGATATCTTTTTCTTTGAAAGGAGATAATAGCTCTGCAATTCAGATTTCGGTTGATTTATCAAACAGGAACGCACAGAGTCTTGTTGATTTGGTTAACAATCATTCCAGTGAAACTGGTATAATCGCATTTCGAACAGGCAATGATTCCGTAGTTTTCAAAAAAACTGACGGTAATGACATTTCATTGGAAAATGTGACCATATCTAATGATGAAGACTTTAAAATTCGTCAAATTAATCAGACGGGTGAAGTCATTAATTCACTTGAAAATGCTAGCCCTACAGTCATTTCCTCTGGCAAGTTTGCAATTGTGGGCGGTCAAATTGACATAAAAAGCTCAGCAGAATTTAATCTAATAATTAACGACGTCGTCACAAACAGCCAAGCGTCAGCTTTCGAAGCTGGATTTGTGCAACGCAATTACCATTTGGACAGCAACAAGACGCAATTTGAGTTCACGGCATTGAC
>RFXU01000188.1 GCA_009921505.1 Flavobacteriaceae bacterium | reverse complement strand
TATTGCGTTTGGGGAGAAACTAAACATTAATGCTTAAATTAAGCCTTTAAAAATCAGTTATGCGCGTTATTGCCCTTTCCATATATCCATATTTGTGTTTCGCGCTATTTTTTACCTTGCCTTTTGACGACTATTTTAGGGCCCTGCCTAATCTATTGTTGATTGCCTTGGCCGCGATGTTTCCCTTTGTAATCGATACGGCGCAGCTTAAAAATATAGTGCGCAGCACCTGGTCTTGGGTGCTGGTGTTTTTGGGATTCGTGGTGGTTCAATCCTTCGCTCTTGGGCGGTTTGATCAAGATTTTGTGGTGATTCAAAAAATGCTCTTAGCAGGGGCCTTATCCCTGCTCCTTTATCCAGTGCGCGATAATAGAACCCTAATGCACGGGGTTATTTATTCTTCGGTGGCCGCGGTGATTTATTCTTTGGTGCGCTTGGTGATTTTACTCAACCAAGGCGCGAGTTTTGGCTTTTTAGAATCAGCCCACATTATCGAGGCGCTGCTCATGGACCGCATTTATCTGGGATTGCTTTCGGTGCTGAGCATCATCTTTTCGTATAAGCTTTTGCGTAAAGAGTTCGACCCGAATAACGGTTATTATCTGGCCAATATCATCCTGCAGGCGGCTTTTATCTTGTTTTTGGTGTCGCGTATCGCTATCGTTGTATTGCTTTTAAGTTTTGTCTTGAGTTTGTGGTATCGTCAAAAACGCGGTCCACAGCTGCTCTTTTTTGGCGGCTCTATTGCCTTGATTGTGGCCTTGGCCTTTGTTCTGAGCAACGACTTGCGCAAACAGTTTTTCTATAACAACAATCCTGAACATCAGGAAGGACTGCTAGCCAATACGATGGCTTTAGAGCCGCGCATGGTCATCTGGGATTGTGCCCTAGACATTGCCCAAGCACAGTCTGTCGCCCTCACCGGCAATGGCTTTACGCAAACCAATTTAGACATGCTCGCTTGTTATGAAAGCGATATTCAGAACCCAATAAAAAAAGAATGGTTTTTGACTAAAAAATACAATGTACACAACCAGTTTTTAGACCTTTATTTAGGGAGCGGGGTGCTCGCTATGCTCTTGTTTGCCGCGGGCTTTATTGCAAGTTTTTTAAGACATAGACGATCGCTCTACCCCAGTGCGCTGGTCATGGCGACCGTGATTTTTCTTATGGCAGAAAACATGTTTCATCGTCAAATCGGGGCCTACTATATGGGCCTCATATGGGCCTTACTAATGTTTTTACCCAAAGAGGACAGGGCTGAAAAACAAGAAAAACAAGAATAAAACAATAGTAAAACCCTCAGGCATAATGTATTTTTGTGCCGCTTAAGAGAAAAAAATAAAACAGAAAGACAACTCATGAAAATTACAGTAGTAGGAACAGGATATGTAGGGCTAGTCACCGGGACTTGTTTGGCCGAAACAGGTAATGAAGTTTTGTGCGTAGATATAGACCAGGCTAAAGTGGATATGATGCAGGCCGGCAATGTACCGATTTATGAACCCCACCTAGATGTCTTGTTTGAGCGCAACATCAAAGCAGGCCGCCTTACCTTTACTACGGACTTACACCAAGGCTTAGACCATGGAGACATCATCTTTTTGGCCTTACCCACCCCCGAAGATGAAGACGGCTCAGCCGATTTATCCTATGTGCTTGGGGTTGCGGACAAGATTGGTCGTTATATCAGCAGCTACAAAGTCATTGTGGACAAAAGCACAGTGCCTGTAGGGACCGCAGAAAAAGTCACCCAGGTTATAAGTGCTCATGCCCAATGTGATTTTGATGTGGTGTCAAACCCAGAATTTCTACGCGAAGGGTTTGCCGTAGATGATTTCTTAAAGCCAGAGCGCATCGTGGTTGGTTCTTCAAGTGAGCGCGCCACAGCACTCATGCAAAAACTTTATGCCCCTTTTGTGCGTTCGGGCAATCCGGTTATTGTGATGGACGAAAAATCCGCCGAGCTCACTAAATACGCAGCCAATTCTTTTTTGGCCGCAAAAATTACCTTTATGAACGAAGTGGCCAATTATTGTGAAATGGTCGGTGCCGACGTGGATAAAGTACGCGTGGGGATGGGAACAGACAGCCGAATTGGTAAACGCTTTTTATTTCCGGGCATTGGTTACGGCGGGTCATGTTTCCCAAAAGACGTCAAGGCCCTTCAGAAGGCCGGCCGCGATGCGGGGTATGAGTTTAAAATTTTGGACGCCGTAATTGGGGTGAACAAAGTTCAAAAAACCATACAAGTGCCTAAAATTTTGGCGCATTTTGGTCAGGACCTCAAAGGCAAAAAGATCGCTATTTGGGGACTCGCTTTTAAACCAGAAACGGATGATATTCGTGAGGCACCTGCGATCGATGTGATCAATGCACTTTTGGACCATGGCGCCACAGTGGAAGCCTTCGATCCCGAGGCCATGGACAATATCCGCAAACGTTTTGGGGACCGCATTAGTTTTGGGGCCCATATGTATGCCCCCCTAGAAGATGCCGATGCGCTGGTGATTTGTACCGAATGGAGCATCTTTAGATCGCCTAATTTTGAAAAGGTCAAAGATCTGCTCAAGCAGCCGGTTATTTTTGACGGAAGAAACTTGTACAACACCCTAGACATGGAGCGCGAAGGGTTTACCTATACCTCAATTGGAAGAAACACCGTGGGATTATGAGCGATAACAAAGGCAAAGCGGTATTAATTACAGGGGCAGCAGGATTTTTGGGGTCTCATCTCTGCGATCGTTTTATCGCAGAAGGCTTTCGCGTGATCGGTATGGATAACCTCATCACGGGCGACCTTAAGAATATTGAACACCTTTTTGGCCTTGAGCAATTTACTTTTTGCCATCACGATGTAACCACTTTTGTGCACGTGCCGGGACCTGTGGATTATATTTTACACTTTGCCTCACCGGCAAGTCCTATTGACTACCTCAAAATCCCAATACAGACCCTTAAAGTGGGCTCTTTAGGCACGCATAATTTATTGGGGTTGGCCAAAGAAAAAAAGGCCCGGATTCTAATCGCCTCGACCTCTGAGGTTTATGGAGACCCATTGGTCCACCCGCAAAAAGAGACGTATTATGGCAACGTAAACACCATAGGTCCCCGAGGAGTTTATGATGAGGCCAAGCGCTTTCAAGAATCCATCACCATGGCCTATCACAGGTTTCACGGATTAGACACGCGTATTGTGCGCATTTTTAACACCTACGGGCCGCGCATGCGCCTGAACGACGGCCGTGTAATCCCTGCCTTTATGGGGCAGGCTTTGCGCGGAGAAGACATTACGGTATTTGGAGACGGCAGCCAAACCCGCTCGTTTTGTTATGTAGACGATCAGATCGAAGGGATTTACCGACTGCTCATGAGTGATTATACGCAACCCGTGAATATCGGCAACCCCAATGAAATTAGCATTTTGGATTTCGCCAAAGAAATCGTTCGACTCACGGGGTCAGATCAAAAAATCGTATTTAACCCGCTCCCACAAGATGATCCGATGCAGCGCCAACCAGACATTACGGTGGCCAAAGAGGTGCTAGGCTGGGAACCCAAAGTAGAGCGCGCGGAGGGTATGGAAAAAACCTACGCCTACTTTAAGGGACTGACCCAGGAAGAATTATACCGCAGTGA
>RFXU01000187.1 GCA_009921505.1 Flavobacteriaceae bacterium | reverse complement strand
TTGCCATTCAATGGGCTCCTTAGATCTCTAATTTTCCTAAGAAGCAATACGACAAAAAAAAAAATTGTTTAGTATTCTTATATTTTTGGGGAACCAAGCATCACTTTGTTTTAGGACTAAACTGATTGTTCAGGCTTTCGAAAATGTTTTCAAGCTTTGGAACATTACAATCTTGAAAGACCTCGACGCGACCGTCAGCATCAAAAACTTCTCCATCGATGCTTATTTGGGGATATTTATCACTGGTCACAATCTTGAATTTATCTCCGGTTCGTGCACGCAGGAATGCCTCGCCGTGATTGAATGGACTTGACGCACCAGTCCTCGTGTTCAAAACCTCAAAGATATCGGGATCGACATCACAATTTGTCTCGAGTGAGATACGAGAAATGAATTCTAATGCGTTCACCTCATTATTAACATAATTGCGAATGTACGCTGCTGTAACTGAAAACAGTGAGACGATTAGAAAGCTCCAACCAATCATTCTTATCATTGTTTCACTTTCTCCTACTTAAATTCATCACGTTTCCATACGCTCAATGACAAATGTTGCCTCATTTTTGAGTATATGATTTGACAACACCGAAACCTTACCAAATTTTGAGGCACATTTTTGTTTCATCGTTTCCAAATTAGCATAAAAAATACTCCCGTCAGATATATGGGTTTCCGAAGCCACCATTAAATTAAATATCAATGCTGACTTTGTTCGCTTCCATGATTTTGACAATGACGAAAAAACGTAATTTTCCCAATTCACTGCAGATCGAGTTGGCGCAAAATTGTACGTACCAGACATTACAACAAAATCTGACAAAAATATGGGGCTCGAACCTGAATAAAACTGAACCTTGGTAGAATTAAACTTTTTGCAATATTCAATAACCTGTTCAGAAATATCATATCCATTATAATAAAAGTTTCTCGAAGAATATTTGACATCTAAATAATTCAAAAACGCACCGTATCCACATCCAACATCTGCGATTATTAATCCTGACGACTGATTTTTAAAAATATGATTTGCCGCTAAAGCAAATCTAGCATTTTGTCTTAGCTTACAAAACCACATACTCGCTTCTGGCTTTGGTCCAAATTTTTTGAACCTTTTATCGTATGTTGATGCTATGTGTTTTTCAAAATTTGTTTCTTTTCTTATCCCAAAATTTAACATTAAGGTCATCGTTTCAAGCGATTTCAACTGCAGTCCCAGAAACCGAAATGATCAAATAATCTTGGCGCCCAAAATGAGCACCCGATATTTGCATATCATAGCCTACAACAGCGTTCGCACCTTTTTTTATTGCATTGGCCTTCAATTCAATATCTGCGTCTTCAACAGCCTGCTTAAGGAATTTATGATTTTCCATTGTGTTTGTTTGCTTTTTGAATAAACGCTTCACCCAATGCGGCCGCTTGTGAGGATGGCTGGATAACGATGCTTCGCCATGGACCACACCAAACCTTTTTCGAATACGTAAATTAGGTGACGTCTCGCTAGAAACTAAAATACTATCATATTTGTGAAAGAGACCATCCAAAGATTTTAAATTAGTTTTTTGAACAGTCTTGTTCGCTCGATGGGATTTCTCTTTTACAAGTGATTTGACATAGCAACCAACGCACAATCCGTCGTGATCCCGCGCAGCATTTGCTTCTGAGTAACCCAACTTTACTTCACAATGGACGCAAGATGTCATAGCCATAGCCTCGTAAATTATCGCGTGAACCGCGAAATCATGTCGTTATTAGATTGTAAAAGTCTCGCAACGCCGTTGAACTGTTGTTGCGCCTTAATCATTGCCGTAAGTTCACTGGTCATATCGACATTAGACGTTTCAAGCCCCCCGCTTTTGAGAACACCAAAGCCCACCTCAGACGGAGCACCCAGATTTAATCCTCCTGCCTCGGTTGAAAACTGGTATCTAGTATTCCCCAACGAACGAAGGCCGCTTGGATTTGAGAACTTGCCCAACGCAAGCGTTCCTACAGGTTCAGGTTCGTTACCCCCATATTGAACTGAAATTTTTCCATCATCTGCAATTGTCAAATTTGACATCATCATGCCGTTACGCGAAAATGGGATCTGCAACGCCGCAACATTATTTGCATTTCCGATGAAATTCGTAAAATCTCCTTCAACAAGTGGATAGCCTAGAACCTGAGCACCATCCGAAGTAGTCAAAAACCCGTCAGCATCCAGAGAAAAGGCTCCATTTCGAGTAAATTCAATGCCGGCTCCTGCACTTGGCGAGCGAACCATAAAATATCCATCTCCCAGCAAGGCTAAATCAGTAGTCTTATCTGTGGTTAGTACCGTGCTTTGTGAGTGTATGGCGCGCGTGGTTTCTGTCTCTGCACCGAGCCCTGCTGCAATTGTGAACGCCTCAGCATGACCAGATGAAGCGATGTCAGCAAAAGACGTCATCGACTTCTTAAAACCATTACTATTTGCGTTGGCAACATTATTCGAAACGACGTTTAATTCGTGGCTCGCGACGTTCATACCCGCTTTAATGATTGACAACATGCACTTCTCCATAGCTTTCCTGAGGAAAGCAAGGAACGTACCAAGTCAACTAACCTAAAAAGTCAAAAAGTGATTTACTTGAGATCCGTGTGAAAGTGGCCTGAGCTGCCTCCTTGTTGGTCATCAAAAATTCAATTTGCGTAAGAATAGACGCCATGTCTGCTTCCCGCAACTCAGCAATATCTTCCTCGATTAGCAAAATCATGTCTTCGTTTGATTGTTGTGCCGCCTCAGTCAATCTGAACGAATTCGATATTTCAGCGCGAATTGAGGAAAAATGCTCGAAGGCATCTGTAATTTGCTGAGATGTGACCGAATAAGAAGATACCTCTGAATATATCTCGTCAATGATATCATTTGATTGTGTGTTTAGCACCTGAACGCTTGGTTTACCTTTATACCCGACACCAAATGTGAACGCTCCAATCGTCACATCCTCGCCATTTCCTGCAAACGTAATTTCATTATTTTCCGATAGACTTGCCGAAACGCCCGTCTGAATGGTGAGTTGATTAATTTTATCAACGATCGGCTGATAATCATTAGAGAACACCGAAGCACTAATGGTACTTTTCATCCCATCTACTATAAATTCAAATGAAAGATCCGCCTGATCTTCAGTAGGCGGCAACTTAATTTTGACTGAATTAGAATTCGCTAGGAGGTTGTTTGCTTGATAGCTTCCGATTGGAACCTCTAAACTTTGTGTCAGTTTATCGATTAAAGTAAAAACTGAAAAATCTCCGTCTTCACCAGAAATACGATCAAAAACCTCCAAACCGGAAAAATTTTGCTTAACTTCCAAGCCTTCAGAAACATTTAATTTTCTCGAAATAGTTGATCCCTGATAGCTAACAACCCCATTACGATCCTTATTATAAGCGGTGTCTACATTGGCTACACCTGCGAACAAAGAGTTGCCGAGGCTGTCCTTCTTATTCGCCAGGCTGAATATTTCATCTTTGATCATTTGCACATCAAGAATGAAACGTGCCCGCTCCTCAGGCAATAACGTATCATTAGTGCTTTCAACCAAAATTTCTTGCAGCTTAATGGTAAGATCTTGTAGGCGTTCTACAGTCAAGTCCAAGATCTCTAAATCAGTTTGCGCGCGCTTTGCATTGCTCACATATTGACTAACTTCAGAAGATTTTTCC
>RFXU01000186.1 GCA_009921505.1 Flavobacteriaceae bacterium | reverse complement strand
GCGATGAAATACATTAGTGCCACTAATTCCTTTATACAATCCATGGGTTTTGATCAGGTGGGAAGGTATGATGAATCCTATTGTGCCCATTGTTTTGGAGATTATTTTCAGTCAAAAGGAATTCCAACCGTATTGATAGAATCAGGATTTATTGTTGGGGACTATGAACGCGAGGAGTCGCGTTTTATAGTTTATGTCGCTCTATTGGGAATCCTTGATTCTATTGCTTCAAACAAAGAAGGCTTATCGACAGTACAACATTATTTCGATATTCCTGAAAACCTTAACATTCTCAGAGACATTGTGCTAAAGAATGTACTTTACAATGGAAAATTAGTGGACATCGGACTTCAAAATCGTTGGGTTTTGGTTCATGGTATCTTGAAGCAAGAGACCTATGTTCATGATATTGCCAATCCGGGAACCATTTTTGGCTATGCTTCGAAAGATTTGAACGCAGAAGAAATATTAATAAATTCTCACGAAAACGATTTCGAAAATAAAATAATCGCAAGTATTATGTTAAAAAAGTCCGGTTTATTGATAAAAATTGAATAAACTGCCCTTTTTATCTTGAGACAGTTCTATTTTTGTCAAAAAAATAAAATGAGCAAGATTAAACTCGACGATACTGATCACGACATCCTTGAGATGCTTATCGAAAATACCCGGACACCATTTACGGACATCGCTAAAAAGCTTAATATTTCAGCCGGGACAGTTCACGTTCGCGTGAAAAAAATGGAAGATTCCAATATTATTCAAGGCTCCTCACTTGTCGTTGATTACAAAAAACTGGGTTATTCATTTATCGCTTATATCGGGATATATCTTAACAAAACATCACAAACACAATTTGTCCTAGAGCGCTTGCGCGAGATTCCATTTGTTACCGTAGCCCATGTCACCACTGGTAAGTTTAATATTTTTTGTAAAATCCGGGCTAGAAAAACTAGTCATGCCAAAGAAATTATTTTTAGAATTGACGATATAGAAGGGGTAACTCGAACAGAGACCATGATTTCATTGGAAGAAAGCATCAATGATAAAAAGCGTTTGATGCACGCCATCTTTAATGAGATTTAATAAATGCCTTCAAAAAAGCCTTTAGCTCAAGGTTGATTCATTTGGAGCCCACAAAAATACGTCAGAATAACCTTTAATCTAGGTTAGTGCTAATTCACTCTAAAGACTGCCAAAAATTAAATGCCTCAAAAATTTGTGCATTTGTCACCTGGCAATCAATAACGTAGTTGCCTATATCTCTGAGCAAAACAAAATTAATGCGACCATGAGCGTTTTTTTTGTCGTGGATCAGATAGGAAATAATTTGTTCTTGAGCCGTCTTATCAAAACGGAATTCAGGAAGTAATTTCTTTAATTGTTCAGAAAAATGCGACAATTTAGTTTTTGGAAAACCTTGGGTGATGTGAGATAAGTAAAGGGCGAGTATCATGCCAATACCAACGGCCTCTCCGTGTTTCATAAAGTTTTCGGGGCGATGGTCTAAACAATAACTCTCTATGGCATGCCCTAAGGTGTGACCAAAGTTCAATGTTTTTCGGCGCCCTAATTCATATGGGTCTTGGGTGACGACTTCATTTTTAATCTTTACGGATTCCCAAATTAATTGCTTTAAATCTGGATTTGCTTTATTGGGGGTAATAAGGCAGTTTGCTAAGTATTGTTCGTTAGAGATAAAACCGTGTTTTACCATTTCCATCCATCCCGAAGTCAATTCTCGCTCGGGTAATGTTTCTAGAAACTCTGGAAATATAATTATGGCTTTTGGCTGAGCCACGACACCAATTTGATTTTTTAGAACCCCAAGATCGATTCCTGTTTTACCGCCTATAGCCGCATCGACCATAGAGAGTAGGGTTGTGGGTACATTTATAAAGTCTATACCTCTACGAAAGGTACTCGCCACGAAACCACCAAGATCGGTAACGACACCACCACCCAAATTAATCATTAAGCTTTTTCTATCCCCGCCATTTTCAGACAATTCTTCCCATAACTTTTGGGTCCATTCAATCGATTTTGAACTTTCCCCTTGTGGAATGGTCAATAGTTTTAATTCAAGTTGTTTAATCTTTTCTTTAAAGATCGGGTAACAAAATTTTTGCGATGATTCATCGGTTAACACAAATATTGAGCTCCATTGACCACTTTTCAATAGGGTATTTAAGTCGGACCATGCTGCAGTGCCGAATCGAATTATATGGTCAGTATTTTCAATGGAATAAGACATTGATAAAACCCTTTTGGTAAAAAAAATTAAGCTCAAATCTAACTATATTTGTTCTTAATTAAAGACTGTATGACGGGAAATAAGTTGTTTGATAATACCGAAAAGGCATTTGCCCTTAAGACTGATGCAGCGCTAGAGCGCGCATATGCCCTTTTTCGAATGATCTCCAGTGAGTCATTAGTGAAAATTGGTACAAATTTGACTAAAATAGCGCTCAATATGCATTTGCCTGTTGAGGGTTTAATTCGAGCCACAGTTTTTGATCATTTTTGCGGGGGTGTCAACGAGCAAGACGCTATGAGTGTGGTCAAATCATTACAATCGGTTGGGGCAAGGTCCGTACTTGACTATTCTGTTGAAGGTAAAGAAGAAGAGGCACAATTTGATGCTACACGAGATAAAGTTTTGTCATTGATTGAATTCTCTACTGAGAAATCTTCAATGCCATTCGCCGTTTTTAAACCTACGGGACTGGGACGATTTAAAATATGGGAGGCCAGTGCTCAAGGCAGGCTTCAAGGGCCGCAGGTGGAAGAATGGAACCGCTTAGTACAACGTTATGACGATTTGGCCAGTGCGGCCCATAAAAATGATTTAATGCTTCTGATTGACGCGGAGGAGTCATGGATGCAAGATGGGGCAGACGCTTTATGCACACAAATGATGTTTCGCTATAACAAAACAAGACCAGTGGTCTTTAATACGCTTCAATGCTACAGACACGATCGACTCGATTATTTAAAGGAAATACACCTTCAGTCGAAATCTAAAGGCATTAAATTAGGCTTTAAGGTAGTTCGCGGGGCTTATATGGAAAAGGAAAATGACAGGGCTCGAAATTTGGGCTATCCAACACCAATTTGCCGCGATAAAAAGCATACCGATGAAGTTTTTGATTCGGTAATCACGTATATCCTGAAAAATTTAAATGACATTGCTCTTTTCATGGGGTCTCATAATGAGGAAAGTACCCTTAAAGCTTTGGAATTAATGGAACAGTATGGTATTGAAAAAAACGATCCAAGAGTTTGGTTTGGACAATTGTATGGAATGAGCGATCACATTACCTATAATTTATCAGATCAAGGATATAATGTGGCTAAATATATTCCATTTGGTCCTGTTAAAGATGTAATGCCCTATTTGATCCGGAGAGCCGAAGAGAATACCTCTGTAGCTGGCCAGACTAGTCGGGAATTAGAGTTGTTAAAGAAAGAATTAAGACGCCGAAAAACTGCGCGAGGGCAAGCTTAAACAAACGATATTCATTACCATCAAATTGCAAATTGTAGATGGTATTTTATAAATCGTCACTTCATAAATTTTTATTCTAAGCGGGATTTAGGGATATTTATTCTCGAATCATTCCAATGTCTATTACATGAAACAATTTAACCTACTGTTTTTATTTGTTTACTTAGTTACTTTTCCAAGTTTTGCTCAAGGCCCTAGTCAACAATATCTCGACAT
>RFXU01000185.1 GCA_009921505.1 Flavobacteriaceae bacterium | reverse complement strand
ACGCTGAGCACTGAGGATCGCGAACTCTTCTTGCATATGCGCGCCGTGGCAAAATCCGAATTGACAGCGCGCAAAGCGGATCTGGACTTTGGACTAATTCATGCCGATCTCGTCCGAGAGAATGTTTTGATTCACGAAGATAAGGTGCAAATCATTGATTTTGACGACAGTGGTTTTGGCTTTCGCCTTTTTGATGTTGCCACCACTTTGTTACGAAACCAAACAGAACCGGATTACGCGACGCTTAAACAATCGCTTTTGACAGGTTATCAGTCGGTTCGTAATCTAGATCTTGCGTCGCTTGACTTATTTGCTGTGTTGCGTGCCTTGACCTACGTGGGCTGGATTATGTCACGAATGAACGAAGAGGGTTCTCAAGAGCGCAATGCACGTTTTGTGTCCACAGCACGCAGCCTGACGGAGGCGTATCTAAGCAGGCAAGCAGAATAGTTATGAAGCATTTTGGTCCATTAATAAACCTAACAGAACACCAAGGAAAAGCTCCCTCATCATATCACAAAAACTGCGTTTTATGGCCATCTTAGTAAAAAAATAAATAAAAAAGTAAGGCTTTGAAGTTGATGGCAAATTCTTATCCTATTACCTTTGCCTAGAATTACGAGGACGAGGTACTAGTAAACAGCAGAACACTCTTGCAGTTTGATCAAAATAAATCAAACACTGTGGAAAAGATTAAGGAAGAAACATTGTCACGTATCGTTAAGCTAGAGACCTTTTCGAATGAATTTGTTTGCTTTGTAAGAGTAACCAGTGATGACGGGTATACCGGCTGGGGCCAAACTGCACCTTACAACGCTGACATAACCGCGCAAGTGTTTCATCGCCAGATTGTACCTTGGGCCCTGGGTCAGGACTGCCAAGACATTCCACACTTAGTGGACCTAATCCACAGGCGGGAACAAAAATTTCCAGGAAGTTATCGTGCCCGCGCAATCGGAGGATTGGACACCGCTCTTTGGGATATGCAAGGCAAGCGCACAAACAAGCCTGTTGTCGAGCTAATCGGAGGAACTACAGGTCGATTGCGTACATACGCAAGTTCAATGAAGCGCAACATTACCCCGAGCGACGAGGCTGAGAGATTAAAGCGCCTTTGTGGCGAAAAGGGTTTCGACGCTATCAAATTCCGTATCGGAGCAGAGTGTGGAAATGATGTCGACGAATGGCCAGGGCGGACCGAGGACATAATTAAAACGGTATCAAACTCACTAATAGGTCAGGCTGATTTATTGGTGGATGCAAATTCTGCTTTCAGTGTTTCACGTGCAATCGAAATTGGCCAAATGCTACAAGACTACGGGATAACACATTACGAGGAACCAGTGGCCTATTGGGATCTTGAAGCAACGCAGAGGGTCACTCAAGCGCTGGAGATCGATATCACAGGTGGTGAACAAGACTGGGACATGGCTACTTGGAAACGCATGATCGACATGCGTGCGGTTGATGTTATTCAACCTGATATCATGTATGTCGGCGGTATTTGCCGCACATTAGACGTCGCGAATATTGCGGCAAAAACAGGCCTCCCTTGTACCCTTCACGCAGCAAACTTGTCGCTGGTAACAGTATGCTCGATGCATGTAATGAAAGCGCTCCCAAATGCAGGCAAATATTTAGAATTATCTATTGAAGGCGACGACTACTATCCATGGCAGCATGGTTTATTCACGACTAACCCATTCAAAGTTTATGATGGCAAAGTTGAGATAACCGACGCTCCCGGATGGGGAATTGAGGTTCATCCGGACTGGCTGTCACGAGCAAAATATGTTGTCGCAGACGTCAAAGATTGGCAGCCCAACGCCTATTATGCTTTATATGATATAGAAAAACCGAGGTAAAAATGCAGGATAGCTATGATTTCGTGATCGTGGGTGCAGGGTCTGCTGGGTGTGTATTGGCTGATCGCCTATCGGAGCGAGGTAAATATACAGTTCTAGTGCTTGAAGCTGGCGGCTCAGATCGCCGGTTTTATGTTTCTTTGCCAATGGGCTATGGCAAGCTCTATTACGATAAGCGCCTGAATTGGGCCTATGAAACCGAAGTTGATCCAGGACTAAATTACAAACCAGATTATTGGCCGCGAGGCAAAATATTAGGCGGATCCAGTGCAATAAATGCGATGGTCTGGGCGCGTGGACACAAATCTGACTATGAGGATTGGGGGAAGCTCGCAGGTGATAGTTGGGGATGGAATGCCATTTGCGCCGCATACAAACAAATCGAAGACAATGAAGCAGGGGCGGATGATTATCGTGGAGCGGGAGGCCCGCTATTCATTTCTGCAAACTCGCGCGATTTACATCCGTTGGTGGATACATTTCTTGCATCTGCACAAGCCGCTGGCCATAAACTCAATCCAGATTTTAATGGTGCGAATCAAGAAGGTGTTGGAGTTTATCAAATGACAATAAAAAACGCGCGGCGAAATTCGACAGCCCGCGCTTTTTTAAGGCGTGCAATGAAACGGCCGAATGTAAGGGTAATCACGAAAGCACACTCCACAAAAGTAATCATCCAAAACAAGCGTGCTATTGGTGTCGAATACCATCATCATGGTCTACGCCAAACTATCTCTGCAAGACGTGATGTGATACTCGCAGGCGGTGCGATTAACACTCCACAATTACTAATGTTATCGGGTATTGGGCCTTCAAAGCATTTGTATGAGCATGGTATCTCGGTCGAATATGACAATCCAAATGTAGGACAACACCTAAATGATCATGTCGGCATCAACTATACTTGGCAGGTCAGCGTTCCCACGTATAATGATATTTTGCGCCCATGGTGGGGGAAACTTTGGGTAGGTTTGCGCTATCTAACAACCGGAAGTGGACCTTTGGCGAAATCCATCAATCATGCCGGTGGTTTTTTTAGGACATCAACAGATCAAACAAGACCGAACATGCAAATCTATTTTCAGGCGTTTTCTACAGTGATTCCACGCATCGGAGAACGACCATTGTTAACACCTGACCCATATTCTGGTTTATCGATTGGATTATCAAATTGTCGCCCTACTAGCAGAGGCAAAATAGAATTGCGTAATTCAGATCCATTTGCACCACCAAAAATCACAGCAAATGCTTTGTCGTCAGAACATGATGTGATTGAAATGCTTGCAGCGGTCAAAGAACTCAGGAAAATTGCAAGTCATGCACCCCTAAAAGATATTCTGGTCAGCGAACTCAGACCAGGTCCCGATGTTCAAACTGATGAAGCCCTAATTAATGATTTTCGCGAACGCTCAGGAACCGTTTATCATCCTAGTTGTACGGCACGTATGGGTATCGATATCAGCCAATCTGTGGTAGATCCAAACATGAAAGTACATGGCATCGACGCACTAAGGGTGTGTGATGCATCGGTCTTTCCCACTTTGATCGCCGGGAATACCAATGCACCAAGTATTTTAGTTGGGTGGTTAGGTGCACAAAAAATCCTCGAAACTCAATAGATATAATGTGAGTTGGTCAGAAAAAAACGATCGCGATCCAATCTAGCGCGTTTTGTTTTATTTGTAAACAATTTAATTATTTTTTTTTATTACTTATCCCAGCAGGATCTTGACGCGTTCCAGTGATGTTTCCCGTCATTGTAAACAAGCCAGGAGGCGTATTTGAATTGGTGCAATATGTTAGTCCTGATATAGGTTCTGTTGAATTTGTCGTTCAGCCATTTGAATGTACGGTCATTGAACTGAAATAACCCGATGTCTTTAGA
>RFXU01000184.1 GCA_009921505.1 Flavobacteriaceae bacterium | reverse complement strand
CACATCTTTTTCCCGATGTGATAGGCATTGTCTTGGTGTAATAGTGCCGAAAGCGCATCAACCGTTGTGTTGTTCAACAAAACATCAACTTTGACCAGTTTTGAGGCGCGCAAACCAATAGGGGTGTAGTCAAAGGAAGCATACCCTTTGGAAACGGTCTTTAGGCGATCGTAAAAATCAAAAACGATTTCAGCCAAAGGCATATCAAAACTAAGCTCAACACGGTCTTGCGTTAAATAGGTTTGATTGGTGATTTGTCCGCGCTTCTCAATACATAAAGACATAACAGCGCCCACAAAATCAGCCTTAGTGATGATACTGGCTTTGATATAAGGTTCTTCAACACGATTCAGCGTAGAAGGGTCAGGTAAATCACTTGGGTTGTTTACCAAAATAGGCTCTTCAGGCGCTCTATTGGTAAATGCTTGATAAGAAACGTTCGGAACGGTGGTAATCACAGTCATGTCAAACTCACGCTCAAGACGCTCTTGAATAATTTCTAGGTGGAGCATCCCCAAAAACCCACAACGGAACCCAAATCCTAGGGCAGCAGAACTCTCGGGTTGGAAAACTAAACTCGCATCGTTGAGTTGTAATTTTTCCATGGAACCGCGCAATTCTTCATAGTCTTCGGTGTCTACAGGATAAATTCCCGCAAAAACCATGGGCTTTACATCCTCAAACCCAGCAATCATATTGGTGGTAGGTTGTTTGGCATCCGTAATGGTATCCCCTACTTTTACCTCTCTTGCCTCTTTTATCCCAGTAATCAAGTAACCCACATCTCCAGCTTTAATAACCTGCTTGGGCTCTTGGCGCAATTTTAAGGTACCGATTTCATCAGCAAAATAAGTCTTGCCGGTGGCCATAAACTTAATTTGTTGGCCTTTGGTGATCGAGCCGTTTAATACGCGGAAATAAGTTTCAATCCCGCGAAAAGGATTGTATACTGAATCAAAAATCAAAGCCTGAAGCGACTCATCAGAGTTGCCTTTAGGCGCAGGAACACGCTCAATAATCGCGGTTAGAATATCCTGAATCCCTAAACCAGTTTTGGCACTGGCGGGAATAATGTCTTCTGGGGCACAACCGAGCAAATCAACAATATCGTCTGTAACTTCCTCTGGGTTTGCAGAGGGCAAATCAATTTTGTTTAAAACAGGGATGATTTCCAAGTCGTTTTCTAGGGCTAGATATAAATTTGAGATCGTTTGTGCCTGTATGCTTTGGGCGGCATCCACCACCAAAAGCGCCCCTTCGCAAGCAGCAATAGAACGCGAAACTTCATAGGAGAAATCTACGTGTCCTGGGGTGTCGATCAAATTTAAAACATACTCTTGACCCTGGTGCGTATAATTCATTTGAATCGCGTGACTCTTTATGGTAATTCCACGTTCACGCTCCAAATCCATATTGTCGAGCAGCTGATCTTGTTTTTCGCGATCAGTAACCGAGCCCGTGAACTCTAATAGGCGATCTGCCAAGGTGCTTTTACCATGGTCAATATGAGCGATAATGCAAAAGTTTCTGATCTGCTTCATAGCGAAAGCAAACGCGCCAGATAGCGTGTGGCGCAAATGCGCTGCAAATATAGACTAAAAACATCTTTAGCGGCATGCCATGGTGGGGCATGTGATTTATTTTTTGTTATTTTAATTTGAATTCAGCGGCTAATGACCAAATATTTTATCTTTTTCCTGAGTCTGACGTCAACAATACTGTTGGGCCAGACCTATCACTTAAAAGGTCAGGTTTCTGAGGCAAACAGCCCTTTGTCTTTTGTGACCATTGTCCTTACCCAAGAGCCAGAAACCATTAACCAAGCGACCTCCAGCACATTTACAGGACAAATAGTGGCCGCAACCATCAGTGGAGATGACGGAAGTTTTTCCATAGAAGACTTGCCTGAAGGCCGCTATGGTTTGAGCGCGCAAATCTTGGGATTTACCCCTTATCAGCGCGTTGTGACCCTAGGCCCCTCTCTAGACTTAGGCCAAATAGAACTTACCCCATCTCAAGAACAACTCGAAGAAGTTACCATAACCGCTAAGGCCCCACAAATTACTCGCGAACCGGGGCGGCTTGTATTCCGTGTGGCAGAGTCGAGCTTGTCAACGACGGACAGTTATAATGTTATTACAAAAACCCCTGGTGTGGTCGTGCTCAACGGACAACTGACCATTAAAAACAGACCGACCACAATTTACCTCAACAATAAAAAGCTGTATTTAGAAGGTAGCGAACTCAAAGATTTTTTGGAGGGTCTCGACGCCAAATTGATCGAATCGGTTGAGGTCATCACTAATCCTGGAGCAAATTATGATGCCGACGCCACTACAGTGCTTAATTTAAAAACCACAAAAAATATTGCCCCAGGTTACAAGGGAAGTTTACGCGGAATGTATCGTCAAGGGGTTTTTGCAAAACACCAATGGACGACCACCCATTTACTGAGCCGAGACAAACACCAATTGTATTTGAGTTATAGCGTTGCCCCGAAAAAAGAAAACAAAGATCAAGAAACCTATATTCGATATTTGTCTCCTTTAACCGAGCAAACGGCAAATATTTGGGAAGGAGACTTTAATCGAATAACCGATCAATTGACGCACCAGGCTTATGCCCAATGGAATTGGTCGCCAAACGCGCAGCACGAGGTTTCTCTTTCAGGTCAAGGGGCCATTACCCCAGATAAACGCTTCACCAATCTTCAAGAAAACCGAATTTTAACCCCGCAATATTTGACTCAAGAAACTTTTGTGACCAAAAGCAACACAGAATTTAACACAAGCGACTATGTCGTTGATTTGGTTTGGCGGGCCACATTAAGCGACAAAACAACCACTAAAACTACAGCTCAATTCATCGACTATAATCAAGATCAGCAGCAACAACTCAATAGCATGTACTATGACCCCTTTGGTCAAAATACAGCGAACAATGGGTTTACCACAAGCTCGAATCAGCACACTACGATTGGACTAGGCCAATTCGACCTTAATCATAACAGCACAAAAGCAAGCTGGGATTTTGGCGCTAAGGCGACGCAAGTGGACACCAAAACCAATTGGTCCTTAACTCCAGAGTCCAGCACCGCTCTAGGCCCTGTTGAGCGCTTTGATTATAAAGAGCAGGTCATTGCGGGTTATGCGCGCATGGAACGCTCATGGGGACAATGGTCGCTCGCTTCTGGGCTTCGCTATGAAAACACCCAAATCGAGCGGTTCAGCACTCAAGAAGCCCTTCAGGATTTACGTTATGAGAATTGGTTTCCCGAAATAACCATCGCCCAAGAACTACCCAATGAGCAAAGTTGGGGGATGGGCTACTTAAAAAAGATTCAAAGACCGCGCTATCAAGCCCTTAATCCATTTCGTTATTATTTAAATGAATCCAATTTTAATCAAGGAAACCCCAATTTGGTCCCAGCCATTGAAGAAAAAATAAATCTGTTTTACACCCTAGGACAGGCTTGGTATTTTGAGGCCTATTATCAGCAAATCGACAACGCCTTGGAAATTATTTCTTTTCAGGACAATGAAAACCAAATTTATCGGCAGACCGATGTCAATATTCTAGAGTATTACCAATACAGTTTTGATGTGTCTTATACCAAAGACCTGAATAGAAATTGGTTTACCAACCTCATCGCGTCAGCCTACTTTATTTCAAACACCTTTATTGCTGAAGAAAGTGGTGGTGGCGCAGAGACCAACAGCACCAAGGGCTTGTTTTTGCAAGCCTATAATCAGTGGTCCTTAGGCCCAGGAAAAGGAAGCT
>RFXU01000183.1 GCA_009921505.1 Flavobacteriaceae bacterium | reverse complement strand
TGGGCATAAGGTAAAATCACGACGGGAAACTCAAGCCCTTTAGCCTTGTGAATGGTCATAATTTGTATGGCCTCTTGTCCTGTTCCTGAACTAAGACTTAATTTGTCTTTGTCTTGCTCCCATTGCGCCAGGAGCTGCCAAATTGTGGCCTGCGGACGTTTAGCGTATTGAAAAACCCAGTCCATAAATTGGGTGATAAAGGCGCTGTCCCTCAGTCCCCAACCGAATTGATTTAAGGCATAGGCAAAACGGTCGTAAAGGCCCATAGCCGCCATTTTCTTGAGTTCAAAATGAATGCCGAGCTGGGTCAATGCGGCGTGAAATTCATCCAAATCGTCTTGAGTCATCCGGCTTAAGAACGACATTCTACTGCCTTTAGGTTTATGGGTGTCGAACAAGAAATTACCCAGACGCGCCCGTGGGCGCTTTTGATAAGGATTGGCACTGAGATAGGCCAAATCAATGAGCGCCAAAACCACTGGGTTGTTTTGAATCAGCAAAGCCTCTTCTGAAACCACCGCATAGCCGCGCTCTGAAAGATAGGCCCCAATCTTTGAACATTTTTTATTGTCACGGGTTAAAATACAGAGTTCACCCAGGCTGCGCCCGCGCTCTAGTTGCTCGGTGACAATCTGCTCAATACTCGAAAAATAGAGCTGATCTTTTGAGTCCTCTTCTTGATCTTTTTTGTCCAAAAATTCGATGGAGACAAATCCATTTTTTTTGTGGTGAATATTTTGGTCATTGCCTTGGGCATAGAGCGCGGCATGGTCTGTTTTGGGGAGGTAGTCTGCCGCAAAAGTATAGAGCTCATTGTTAAACGAAACGATATCCTGATGGCTCCGGTAGTTCGTGTCTAAAGACACAATTTGTGGCGGTTGTAAATCAGGGCTTTTCCCCAAAGCGAGGTCAATAAATTGTTCCGGGTGCCCCCCACGCCAGCGGTAGATGGATTGTTTGGGATCCCCCACAATCATTAGGCTGTGTTTTGGATTTTTTGGATCGGCTTGGGCTAAATTATTCTGAATAAGCGGCAGTAAGTTCTGCCATTGAAGCGATGAGGTATCCTGAAATTCATCAATAAAATAATGAGTGAACCGCTCTCCTAAGCGTTCATAAATAAATGGCGCAGGCTGGCTTTGTATTTCTTCACTCAAGAGTTTATTAAAATCACTGATCACCAGGGTATTATTTTCTTTTTTAATGCGCTCAAACTCCTTTTCAATGGCTTCGACCACAGTTAAGGGCACGAGTTGATTCAAGGTGTTTTTTATATGAATACTTTTAATGTGTGCTCTGTGAATCTGCACCAGGGCCTCAACCACAGTGTCATAAAGATTATCCACGGCGGCTTTTACCTCTGCGGGGGCGGTTTTTTTGTAAAAGGTTGGACGCGGCTCCAAAGCGGGGTCGTCCTCTAAGATTTTTAGCAGCCATTTGCGCTCAAAATTTGGCGTTTGCTTAGGGTCAAGGACTTCTTGCATGACCTTGATAAAAGAACCGTAAGACAGATGTTCAAACAAAATTCCATGACTGTCACAAAGGTCTAAGATGGATTGTGCGAATTCGCGCATCAGAGTATCAAGGATCTGCTTACGCGCCCTGAGTTTTTGGGTAAATTCGATAAACTGCTCTAGGGGGATGTCTTTGAGCCGCGCCAGGTAAGGGGCATCGTTTTCTTGGACGATCATCCATGCCGTCTGGTTGAGGTCAAAGGCAATATCCCAAGATTTACTGTCCTCGGTTTTGTTTAAGGCAAAAGACACCAAGAGGTCTGTAATCTGAGGATCACGACCCGCTTGGTCAATCAGGGCATCGACCGCCTCAGCGAGCAGTAAGCCCGTTTCGAGACTGACCTCAAAATTACTGCTGAGCTTAAGGTCTTTGGAAAAGGTTTTTAATAGGCGATGATTGAATCGATCTATTGTTTCGACATGAAATTGAGCGTAGTGATGCAGCAAGTGAACTAAGACGCCTTGACTCTTTGTTTGCAACTGAGCAAGGGTCATATTGCTGCCGTTTAGAATCTCTTGGGCGAGATCCAGGACAGAACCAGTAAATGCTCCTTTAGCAAAAGACTCAAGGGTATTTAAGATCCGATTTTTCATCTCGGCCACGGCCTTATTTGTAAAGGTTATGGCCAAAAGTTTTTTGTAAGCGTCGTCGGTTTTAGCATGCAAGATTTTGTCCAAAAAAGCAACGGTCAAGGCAAAGGTTTTACCACTGCCGGCAGAGGCATTGTATACCCGAAAAGGCGCTTTAAAATTTTGTGATTGATCCATAACTTGCGCCTCTAAGATACCATTAAGATTTTCTATAATTAAATAAACAGGAACAAATTCGGTAGTGGCCCATGCTGGAATATTATTGTTAAATTTGCCTCAGTTTTAAACCTTTAAATACATAATTATGGCTTTTGAATTACCTTCTTTACCCTACGCGCACGATGCTTTGGAACCCAACATCGATGCCCGTACGATGGAAATACATCACGGAAAACACCACGCGGGTTACACGGCAAATTTAAATGCAGCTGTTTCTGGAACGGCGCTTGAAGGCCAAGATATAGAAACTATTTTGCGCGGTTGCGACATGAATAACAAAGCGCTACGTAACAATGGCGGCGGTTACTATAATCACAATTTGTTTTGGCAAGTGATGGGACCAAATGGCGGGGGGACTCCTGAAGGCGCCTTGGCTCAGGCCATTGACACGGCCTTTGGAAGTTTTGACGCATTTAAAGAGGCCTTTTCGCAAGCCGCTAAAACACAATTTGGCTCAGGATGGGCATGGCTTTGTGTTCATGCTGATGGTTCATTAGACGTATGCGCTACGGCCAATCAAGACAATCCGCTGATGCCGGGAATCGGTTGCGGGGGCACGCCGATCTTAGGGCTTGATGTTTGGGAACATGCTTATTACTTAAACTACCAAAACAGACGTCCTGATTATGTTGAGGCATTTTTCAATGTGATCAATTGGGCTGAAGTTTCTGCGCGATTTGAGGCGGCAAAATAAGACGTAAATGTTCTAGTGAATGCTTGAGGTATTGACTGGAGTAGTACGAATAAATATCAAATAAAAAAGGTGGACGAGAGTCCACCTTTTTTGCCCCAAATCTTACCATGAACTTAACCTACTTATGTTATGGTAGTGGTCAAATATAGGCAAGCCAAAATTACTTTTGACCTACTTTTCTTACTTTTCGTTAAAGGAAAAAAATAATCGACAAACGGCTTAGTAAGCCCGTTCGGGATTCCCTTCGTAGAAGTGTACAAAGGCCCGATTCACCACCACAGAACCGCCTTTGGTTGGGTAGTCTCCGGTAAAGTACCAATCGCCTAAATGTTCTGGGCAAGCCGTATGTAAATCGTCTACAGATTGGAAGATGACTTCTACTTCTGCGCTTAGGTCATCTGTTGTGATAATTTGCGCAATTTTATCAGAGATTTCTTCGTCACTAAAGGGGGCATAAAGGGCCTTGACGTGATTTTCAATGTCATGACCCAGGGCGGCTTGGGCCAGAGCGGCCTTGCATTTCGCGTAAATTTCCTCTACTATCCCGGCATTCCCCCGTTCTTGATGCAAAGCGATGGCCGCATTGAAGGCAACTAAGTGCTCTAAACGTGCCATGTCGATGCCATAACAATCTGGGTAACGAATTTGAGGCGCCGAAGAAACCACAATAATTTTCTTTGGATTGAGACGGTCCAGCATTTTGAGGATGCTCTTTTTCAGGGTCGTCCCGCGCACGATACTATCGTCAATAATCACCACATTATCCTCAGGGTTCACCACCCCGTAGGTTACGTCATAGACGTGGGCAACCAAGTCATCTCT
>RFXU01000182.1 GCA_009921505.1 Flavobacteriaceae bacterium | reverse complement strand
TCACGTGGCTGCAACTTATGACGGCAACACAGCCTTCTTATATCTCGATGGTAACTTGGCCGCGCAGCGCGTTTATGGCTCTAACTTATTAACCAGCGTCTATCCCTTTACGGTTGGGACTCAAGCCAACGTGCCCAATAATATTTTCCCGGGTGTTTTTGATGACATTTTAATTTACAACCGCAGTTTGAGCGCTCAGGAGGTTTTGGATATCGTCCAAGCCCTTTCAATTGATGACTTAGACGCATTTGAGCGAGCGATTCGCTTGGGGCCAAATCCAACACTGGGCCCACTTCAGATGACTTATGACACGAGTTTCGGTCGTTTAACTCAGTTAGATATTTACGATCTTAAAGGGGCACTAATGAGCCGAAAAACCTTGACAGAACCCGAGAATGTATTCGATATCAGCAGCTATGCATCGGGAGTTTACACCTTTGAATTTACCACAGCAGACGGTCAAAAAGTTCAAAAGAAAATCATTAAAAAGTAAGGCTCTACAGGATGCGCTGTATTAATTTAATTCGCCTAGGACTGTTGTCCTTTGTGCTCTTTAGTTGCGGTCAGGAACAGACCAGTACTTCAACGGGGATGGGTCGTTTTTCCGACGAATCAACAGCCTCCAATGAAAGGACAGCATCCAGCGACAGAACAGCCTCTAGCGTAGCAACAGTTTCTAAAGAAGCTGGGGTCTCTAGTGACATTCAGGTAGAGACTTTAATTCAAACCACCCAAAGTTGGAATGGCAGTCCATTACCCGATTACACTTCGGAGCATCCTCAGATGACCGCATTGCGCATTACCATTCCCGCGCACACCAAACTCCCGGTTCATCGTCATCCGGTAATTAATGCCGGAATTTTACTTAGAGGTCATTTAACGGTCATTAGTGAAGCCGGAGATACGCTTCAAATGAAGGCCGGAGACCCAATAGTAGAAATGGTCAACCAATGGCACCACGGGGAAAATAATGGAGATGAACCCGCCGAAATCGTTGTCTTTTACTCGGGAAACGTGGACGTACCTGTAACTATTTTGAAGGAGTCTAAGAAGGCTGATCCAAGTCCTCAGCAGGGGAATTCTCATGATCCATATCACTAAGTCGAGCATAGGGATATTGACCGATTTTTTTTAAGCTGTAATAGGTGTTTAAACCAGAAATACCCGCGGAATGAGCGCGCTCTAAATCTAACTCCCCGGCCTGGTCGATAAATTCATCTGGAATGGACAAATAAATTATTTTACCGATAACCAAGGTCGTGCCATTCAAAGGAATTTCGGTGGCAGATATAAAACTAAGCCCCATTTTAAGGGTGCTTTCACCGACAAAAGGCGCCTGTATGCCTGGAATCAATTCAGGGGTAAAACCGCAGCGCTCAAATTCAGAAACCTCTTCTGGAAATTTTGCTGAAGTCTTATGAGCTTGTTGCGTCATAGAGGCTGGGATATGGTTGATGGTGTAATGGCCCGTGGCTTGAATATTTTGCCAGGTATGCCGCGGGACTTCGCCATAAGGCCGCAGGATAAAGCCCATAAGCGCAGGACTACTGCCCAAGTGCACCACGGAACTAAATACCGCCAAATTGTGCCTTCCTGAGGCGTCTTGAGTCCCGATTAAATTAGCCGGCTTTATTCCGGTTATGGCATTAATCATCCTCAGCCGAGTGACTTTATCGGCTGAACTTATGTCTTGCTCATTCCAAATCATGATTAGGCGCGATTAGCCGTTAACGCTAAAAGACCTAAAACGATGCACAAGGCAAATGTTATTAATACAATGTTTCCTACTCCCATGTTGTGAATATAATTAATTTTCCTTAACGCGATTCATGATCCAGCTGATCCAGAAATTTTTGTGCATGAGTCAAATGACGCTCAAGGGTTTCAGGCTTCATTTTATCCAAACTGCGCACCAACATCGCTAGACGCGGATTTGACAGAAAAAAAGAGCGATGCTTATCCATAAATCGCCAGAACAAACCATCCCATATGTCTTGCCAAGGCCCCTTAGGGTAATCACTCATTTTCATGAGATAATTACTGCCACTAATGTATGGTTTTGTACTCATAATTCCCCCGTCAGCAAACAAACTCATCCCATAGACATTCGGCACCATCACCCAATCATAGGCATCGATGAAATACTCCATAAACCATCGGTAAACCTCATCGGGATCAAATTCACAAAGGACCATAATATTACCCAAGACCATAAGTCGTTCAATATGGTGGGCATAGCCCGTCTTATTGAGCTTTTTGAGCACAGAATCAACAGGAAAAAGACCCGTCGTTCCGTCGTAAAAACTTTTCGGAATTTTCCTTTTGTGACCCCAAAAATTAGTGGTGCGCTCTTGAACGCCTTTGACCTGGTAAATTCCTCTTATAAACTCCCGCCAGCCAATGACTTGACGTACAAGTCCCTCTGTTGAGTTCAGCGGTATTGAATGGGTTTTCGCATAGTCCAAAATCTTATCAAGAACTTGATCCGGGGTGAGTAACCCTACATTAATGAGAGGCGAGAGCATACTGTGATGAAGCAAATGCTCTTGAGCCACGAGCGCATCCTCGTAGTGTCCAAAATACTCAAACCTATATTTCAAAAAATCCTCCAGCCACAACACCGCCGATTCATGATCCAGAGGATAAAGAAACTCATCCCAAAATGTCCCTAAATTTTCAGAAAAATGCGATTCTGTATATTGCTCGGCCTCTTCATGATACGCCGTCTTTTTGGGCCATTCAATCTCAGGAACCAAACCGTTTTTGGGAAACTTCAAGCGATTTTCGGCGTCGTAAGTCCATTGACCTCCTGTAGGCTCCCCCTGGTGCATAAGCACATTGCGTTTTTTGCGCTCTTCCTTGTAAAACGCAGTCTGAAAAAACTTCTTCTTACTCGGTTTAAAAAAAGAAGCCAAATCTGCTTTTGTATTGAGAAAAGCAGGACTGTCATACCAACATAAGTCAACACCCGATGCCCCTTGATTAACACGCCGCTCCAACCAATTATCAACGGGATCAACTAAATGCAACTCACACAAACCGTTTTCTTTGGCACGAGCCAACCAATACCGAATGTCTGACTCAGGCTCTTGAGCCTCGATATAGGTCAAAGAATAACCTTGACTTTTCAAGCGATCCATATAGCAGCGCATACTGCCCCGCATAAACGCAATCTTTTGTTTGTGAAAAGCGAACTGCTTAAAGAGTAAAGTCTCTTCAATTATAACCACAGGTCGACCGGGTTTTAAAACCGGATTACGGCTAAAGAGTTGATGGGGTAAAATCAGACTCAAACTACTCATACCAATACAGCTTGCTGAGCCGGCACCCCTTGAGTATACTTTTTAAAATTGTTGATCACCACGTCTTTGGCCTTCAAATCGAACATCAGATTATACAATCCAAAAAAGGTTCTGTTGATATAAATAAAATGTTTTGACCCTCGATTTCCATTCATTTCTTTTAGCGCACTGTCATTGGCGTATTTTTGACCTAATTCGCCGATCTGATCAAAGAACTCCTGATTTGAAAAATCAAAAGTTTCCCCGTGGAAGGGTTTGGTAAATAAAGAAAGCATCTCGTGAAAGATTGATCTAAAGAACTCTTTTTCTTTTGGTGAATCCTCAGGCTTTAATATTTCTAATGCATAAAGTTGTCGCTCGAAATATTCGGGATTTTGCAAGTTTTCTTTTTGGGCGAGTTCAAAATAAGGTCCATAAAAATCCTCTGGGATTTCTTTGAGACAACCAAAGTCAATTACCATGAGGTTATCCTGGTCATCGATCAAGATCTTGCCCGACTTAACGTCGAAGAAGCGCATGATCAGGTTAACGAAGGTGGTCTTACAAAACTTTCAGTTAACAATGGGGATGCGCAATTCACTAACCTTATTGTTATA
>RFXU01000181.1 GCA_009921505.1 Flavobacteriaceae bacterium | reverse complement strand
GTACGACCTTTACCAATCCACCCTAGACCATTTAGTCAAGATGGCATCAACGAATGGATGGAAAGCACACGCTTGGCACAGGGCAAAGGAACTGGAACAGCAGCCATTGGGCATTTTCAAGGGAATCAGTCAGGAATTAACGAAAATAATGAAAGATAAACAATGATTTACATAGGCATTGACCCCGGTGCTGTTTCAGGCGCACTAGGTGCAGTAGACCATGAGGGTAATTACCTAGAGTCATTTGACATTGAGCACAAGGACAAGCATATCCTAGCCCTTGTTTTCAAAAGTCGAATCCTATCCATTGTCGATCCAAAAGAAGGGGTTGAAATCTGCATGGAACAAGTCCATTCGATGCCAAACCAAGGCGTTTCCAGTACTTTTACTTTTGGTCGGGCTGTCGGGGTTATCAGTGCGGTTTGCGAGTTAACACGCTACCCTGTCCACCTTGTCACCCCACAAAAGTGGAAAAAGCATTTCCACCTGACAGCCGATAAAGGGGAATCGTTGGACATGGCAAGGTATTTATGGCCTGAGGCCAAACTGAAGCGCAAAAAGGACATAAACAAAGCGGAAGCCCTGTTAATTGCAGAATATTTAAGGCACACATTGCATGGAATCGAAGCCAAAAAAACGCTATAACCATGCACCTAAAGGCAAAAAAGGTCAGGTTATTTATTATTCTGACAAGGAAAAAGAAGCCTTAGAGCATATCGGTGGTGGTTCAATTTCTGAAGGTGCTCGGATTTCGATTCGTTGGGCGGCACACTTTTGGAGGGTTGGATTGCGTCCTGATTTTGACCTGAATCATGTTGGCATCTGTCTTTTTGTTGACGATCCCCATGCGGACGATTTATAGGCGATTTTAGGCGGATTTTTTGCATTGGGAATACTTGGACAAGGGTAAGAGTTAAAAGTGGCTTAAAAAGTCTGAAATTGAAAAGTGCTCACTAACTTGATAAACAATAAAAAACCGCCCGAAGGCGGCTAAATGTTAGTGGTTACTAACTTATTTTCTGAGAATAATTTTCAAAATTAGAGCAATTGTTGCGTAGATCATGCCATCTCCAAAATTAGCAGGGCATCGGCTTTGCATTGCTCTACTTGGGCAAAATCAAGCCCTTGGGCTATGCTTTCGGCTAATCGTGCGGCATGGGTTGCCCTGTCATCATCAGGTGCAATTATTGCCAAAATCAGGGCTTGGGTGAGTGCTTGGGTTTGTGTCATTCTGAAAGCCCTTTAAAAAAAGCCCTAGAAAATACAATTTCACCTGTAAATTCATCGGGAATTAAATAGCTGTCAAAGCCCTGTAATTCCATTATTTCTTCAACAGAATCGGGGTCAATTATGGCTTTTTCGTCAATTGAGTGAATGATGACAATTGGTGTTTCATCGCCATTTATGGAAAATGTTCCATGCGTCATATTTCCAAAATAAACCATTGTGTGTTTCATTCTGTCACCTCTTGATTCAAGATTTGCTCAATTTGGCGCATTTGCTCAGGGCTGACATTCAGCCAATTGGTTTCACCTCTAATTGTGTGAATTTTCAGGCTTATTTGTCCATTTTTGTTGTCGTTTGAATTGTCGTCATTCAATGGATAAGGCAAAGCCTTAAATAGTTGGGTTTCTATGTAATTCATTTGATTCACTCCTATTTGATTGGATTTCCTGATTTGTCCCAAAGATCAAACCATGTTGACATTTGGCAATAATCGCATTTGATGCAATATCTTCCTCTACCCTCCGCATATCCGTCATCTTTTGTTTTTTCAGGATTTAAGGGTTTAAGGCATTGAAGGCAACCCCATTGAGCCGCCTTTTCCTGATTTTGATAAACAGGGAATTGGTTCATGCGTATGCAGTCCAGTGAGATGATTCAAAAACTGGTTTGTTGCCAATCGTTGCAATGGGCTTCATGCGGTAAGCATTGGCATGGCTGTAAATGGCAATACTAGGCTCATCATTCCACATTTTGACCTTTTTCCGCATTGGTTCGCCTTTATATGAGCCTTGGCATGGCACACATTCGCCACTCATAAAACCATTATTTTCTGACATTTGTGAAATTGGCCTAACTTCGATCATTGCGCCAATGACTTTTGTGCATTCAAAAAAATCTATATTTGTTTGGTCATATCCCCATGAACATCTAAAAATGTCGCCTACTTTGACATTATGGGGTTTGTTGCGTTCGGCCTTGTATTTGGTTTTCCTATCTTGCCAATCCATATAACCCTGCAAAGTATCGGCAATTTTGACATTTAATCGGGTTTCATCTTGAAATCTAAAATGCCAATCGGGTTTGTTTCTTTTGCCGCCAAAGGCCATTGCAACAATTTTTGGAGTCATTGTTGCCCATACTTCAAACCCATATCGTTCATCTTTTGCAATAAGGGAATAACCATTTGGAATGTAAAATTTACGATCTAAATGCAATTTTTTCATATCAACACCTATCAAAAAGAACAAGGAAAGCCCTTGTAAGCCCTTACATTGTCAAAATGCAAGCCAAAGGGGACAGAATCCCCAATGGTTTGCACTCTTAATTACTTACTAATGATTCAAATATATAGCCTGAATCATCTTGCGGAATATAATCATGCCGTGCCGCAAATACACAAATTCCAGCCTTTTGGCACAATTCAACCCGATATTTAATCGGCATCTGTTGCCAATAATTTTCGGCCTCGGTGTATTCTAATTCGCTGAAATGCGACTCATTGAGTACAGGGTAGTCTGACAAGCGGCACAGCATCTCATCTGCTTTTTTGAGATTTTCAATATCAGATTCATGAATGGGCTTACAGTGTCTTTTTATCCTCTGAAAGCCAATAAGAAGCCAATGTAGGCAAAGCACACAATACAGACAATGGCATGGATGAATTCTGATTTCATACTGTTACCTCTTTGCGTTCCATCTTGAATACTTCAAATTGAAGTTGTTCAGTAGTGTAAATTTTATTTATGCGCTTACCTGAGCCAAACGCATGAGTTACAGAATATTTGCCATCTCTGCGTTTGCCTGTAATGGTCAGGATATGACCTGATAAACGCCCATCCTTTTCAGTGGTGAATTCCCCATAGGATTGCTTGAATATAACTATGTCGTTCATACTTAACACCCTTCAAAAATGTGCGACAGTGCACAGGTAAGCCCCGTAGGGCTTAACTCTGAATTGTCACTTACCAAACCATGCACGATCATAATCTGACATGAATGACAAAAACAGGTCTTTGAAAGCTGATTCTAGTTTTGCTTTGTTAGCACCATCTGCTTTGTAATAAGCCTCTGCTATAGCCTCTGCAAAGCCTCCGCCATTCTTTTTCATAGTATGGGCGGCATTGAAATATGCATTCCACTTATGGGAATCAATATCTGGAAAATCTGTCATAGTATTCACTCCTGTTAATAGGGCAAAATCACCCATGCTAAACACTATGCACATACCATGCCAATTTTCAGGTTTCAGCAAGTACCGCATTTAAAATGATAGTGACCACTGACAGAGTGCACCAAAAAGGTGTTGTTAGTAATCACTCTGCACCAATATAGTGTTGTTAGTGTCCACTCTGCACCATTTTAGCCCATATAAATATCCTATTAATAAACTGTTATCAATAGTTTTAACTTGTTGAGAATGATTTGTATTTGCAGTGGGTGCGATATCCTGCATCGCCCCTATACCAACCAAGCGCTTGCTTTGTGGAAATAATCCAACACATATGTTAGTGCTTGCTAACCATTAAGTGAGTGAGTGCTTACTGGGTAGGTTGGTGAGTGCTCACTTCGCTAGGGCTGTGCTTGGTTTGATGGGGGGGGAGGGGGTAGTTGTGTGTTGTAAATATTGGGGTAGCCTCTCCCCCACACAAAAAGCCAATTCATAATGTCCACCAC
>RFXU01000019.1 GCA_009921505.1 Flavobacteriaceae bacterium | reverse complement strand
GGCCAAAACCATAGAAAAATTTTTAGGCAAAGATTTTAAGGTAGCCTCTAGTTTCGGTCATATCGCAGATCTCCCGTCCAAAGAATTGGGAGTCGATGTTGAAGGAGATTTCAGTCCTAAATACAGAGTTTCTAAAGATAAAAAGAACTTGGTCAACGATTTAAAATCTTTGGCAAGTAAAGCGGAAATGGTATGGCTTGCGAGTGATGAGGACCGAGAGGGAGAAGCGATTGCCTGGCATTTATCGGAGTCTTTGGAATTGCCTGAGAGCAAAACCAAACGGATCGTATTTCATGAAATCACTAAGTCTGCTATTCTAAAAGCCATTGATCATCCTCGAGGTATTGATTATAATTTGGTGAACGCCCAACAAGCAAGAAGGGTTTTAGATCGATTGGTTGGATACGAGCTTTCCCCCGTATTGTGGAAAAAAGTTAAGGGTGGTCTTTCTGCAGGGCGTGTTCAAAGCGTTGCAGTGCGTTTAATCGTCGATCGGGAGCGTGAGATAGAGTCCTTTAGTCCTGTAGCTTCTTTTCGCGTTGATGCGGAGTTTTTAACCAGTGATGGTTCAAAGTTTAAGGCAAAATTGGCTAAGAATTTAGACAATGCCCAAGAGGCAATGGCCTTTCTTGAGGCCAACAAAAATGCCCAGTATTTAATTTCGGAACTCAATAAAAAACCGGCTAAGAAATCGCCGGCACCGCCATTTACGACCTCAACTTTGCAGCAGGAAGCTGCCCGTAAGTTATACTTTTCGGTGAGCCGCACCATGACCGTAGCTCAGCGGCTTTATGAGTCGGGATTGATTACTTATATGAGAACGGATAGTGTCAATCTTTCTGATGAAGCACGCAAGGCGGCTGAAGTGGCAATAACCCAGAATTATGGTGCTGAATATAGCAAACCAAGACAATTCAAAGGAAAGTCAAAAGGCGCTCAAGAAGCCCACGAAGCCATACGCCCTACGGATCTTAGTCGTGCGCAAATCGACGGCGATCGCGATCAAATGCGCCTCTATGAATTGATCTGGAAGCGTACCATTGCCTCTCAAATGAGTGAGGCAAATCTCGAGAGAACTCAAGTCAAAATTGATATAAATGCCCAAGCGCCGATTGAACATACTTTTGTGGCAAACGGTGAGATTTTGACCTTTGATGGATTTTTAAAAGTCTACCTAGAGGGGACTGATTTTGATGAAGAAGAACAAGAAGGAATGCTGCCGCCATTGGCTGAAGGACAGTCTTTAGCCAGTGAATTAATTACGGCAACCGAGCGTTTTACACGCCCACCTTATCGATTCACTGAAGCTTCACTGGTCAAGCAACTTGAAGAGCTTGGGATTGGTCGTCCATCGACTTATGCCCCGACGATTTCGACAATTATACAACGTAAATACGTTGAAAAGGGCACTGTAGAGGGACAACCCCGTGCTTATCAATGGCTGAAACTCGAGGACAATCAAATCACACAAAAGGCGCTGAGCGAACAAGTGGGAAGCGATAAAGGAAAACTTGTACCCACCGATATAGGAATTATTGTTACGGATTTCTTAGTGTCCCATTTTCCAGATATCGTTGATTTGAATTTTACGGCAAAGGTAGAAGCCGATTTTGATGATATCGCGGAGGGTAAAGAAGAGTGGCGCGAGATGCTTAAAGGATTTTACGGAAAATTTCACCCCAATGTGGAGCGTGTCAATGAACATGCAGAACGCGAGAGCGGTGAACGCATTTTGGGTACTGACCCACAGTCGGGTAAAACAGTCCTTGTACGTTTGGGCAAGTTTGGACCGATCGCTCAAATGGGCGATGCCGATGATCCCGATAAAAAATTTGCCAGTCTTCGTCCCGATCAGCAACTTCATTTGATTGATTTTGAGCAGGCTATGGACTTGTTTAAATTGCCAAAAGTATTAGGGGCTTATGAAGAGCAAGAGGTTGAAGTAGCTAATGGACGTTTTGGTCCTTACGTGCGGTGGGGAAAACAATTTATCTCTTTGCCTGGGGGCATGGATCCACTTTCTGTAGATATGGCGATTGCTGCAGAATTAATTAATGCAAAGCAGAAGGCGGACGCTCCCATTTATATTTATGAAAATCTCCCAGTACAAAAAGGAAAAGGGCGATTTGGCCCATTTATCAAATGGAACGAAATGTTCATCAACGTCAATAAAAAATATGACTTTGATAATCTAACTGATGGGGATATTGTTGCGCTTATCGAGGATAAAAAACAAAAAGAAATAGATAAATTAGTGGCTTCTTGGCCCGAAGAAAATATCCGTATTGAGAAAGCGCGTTGGGGACGATTTAATCTGATTAAAGGTAAAATTAAAATTGAATTGCCCAAAACAACCAATGCTGATAAAATCACCTTGGATCAAGCACAAGAAATGATTGCTGCCCAGGGATCAAAAAAGCCCAAGGGACGGGCGAAAACTAAGTCGAAAAAGTAATGAAAGAATACCTCAGACCGGTTTCTAAGGCGGTTTGTGCCCATAGAGAAGTTCTTTCTGCTGGGGTGCTAGGTAAACAAATATCAATTTATCAGCAAGAAGATCAATTTCCCGAAGTCTCCACATTTAAGTTTGCCTTACTCGGCGTACCAGAGCATCGTCGGGATGAAGATTTTATGGGAGAAACCATAGAATTTGATGCAGTGCGCATGGCGTTTTATGGTCTTTATCCTGGTAACTGGGAGTGGTCTATGGTTGATCTTGGGGACATTATCCCAGGGCGTTCAGTTAGCGATACGGATTTTGCCTTACGGGAGGTTGTTAATCAGTTATTACTTATCGGGGTGATGCCCATTGTTTTGGGTGGTAGCCAAGATTTACTTTACGCACATTATCGCGCTTTTGATGGGGTGCAAGATATGATTAGTGTGGTCAATGTTGATCATCGCTTCGACCTAGGCGATCATCAAAAACCAGTAACTAATAAGGCGTACGTTGGGAAAATGGTGGTAGATAGGCCTTATAATTTGATGAATTACAGTGTGTTGGGTTATCAATCGTATTTAAACCCACCTGAAGAAATTTCACTTATGGATAAATTGCATTTTGATGCTTATCGTTTGGGCAATCTTATTCAAGATATTACGCTGGCAGAGCCCGTAATGCGTCAAGCTCAATTAGTGGCGATGGATGTATCGAGTGTTAAAAGTAGCGCCATGAGTTTTCGCTACCACAAAAGTCCTAATGGGTTTGACAGCAGAGAAATTTGTGCCTTATCCCGTTATGCGGGTATTAGTAATGGGGTAAAATCCTTTGGGATTTATGAGCTCAAGTCATTTGACAAGTATGAAAGTGCACCGAATCTGGTGGCCCAAATACTGTGGTACTTTATTGAAGGGGTTTGTTTTAGGGTAAATGATGGTGATTTAATGAATCCAGACAACTTTACCTTATACTCTGTGCCGATTGATGATATTGTGTTGGTCTTTAGGAAAAGTAAACGAACTGGACGTTGGTGGATTGAAATGCCAAATAATAATTCTTTGAATAATAATTTGCCAACTGCTGCGTTATTACCCTGCACTTATGACGATTATCTGAGTGCAACAGAGCAAAATATTCCCGAACGTTGGTTAAAAGCGCGTTTGAGAAACAAAGTTTAACATAAAATGTGTGTTTTTGATTTAAGGGTTTTTTCCATAAAATTGTTGCTTTTTTAAAAATTTATGGATAGGTTTACGCCCTTGAATCTTAGTAATTTCTTAACCGAATCATCTATGAAAAAGTTAATTGCAATTTTTGCAATCACCGCCCTTGTGGCAAGCTGTAGCTCAAATCGAGATCGCGGCGAATTGGTTGGCGCAAAAGGCAAAAAATGGTACCCTGAAAAACCTTACGGAATGACCCTAGTTCCAGGAGGTTCTTTCTTGATGGGTAAATCTGATGACGACTTTGTCGCTGTAAATGATGCACCGACCCGAACCGTCACTGTCCGTTCATTTTACATGGATGAAACTGAAATCACTAACGCTGAATACCGACAGTTTGTGAACTGGGTTAAAGACTCAACAGTTCGTCTTCGCTTGGCGATACTCGCCGATGAGGTTGGTGCTGTTCCTGGTGATGGTAGTATTGGTGAATTTGCCTTTGTCGATCAAGAAAATCAGGAAATGACTCCTTGGGAGCAGTATAATTACGACAACTATTACGGCATGGGGGATGATTTTTATGCCGGTCGTAAAATAAATAATGATGTGGATCTCATCTGGGAGCCCGCTGAATATCCCGATGAATATTATTCTGAGGTAATGGATACCATGTATATCCCTGCCGAAGAGGCCTATAATGGTCAGCGCACAATTGATGTCAGCAAATTGAATTTCCAGTATACTTATATGGATATTCAAGCCGCGGCTCGTGCTAAAGGTAAACGCCGCAAAGATTTTATCATTAAAGAAGACATCAATATCTATCCTGACACTACAGTTTGGATTAAAGATTTTAATTATTCCTACAATGAGCCCATGCACAATGACTATTTCTGGCATGAGGCCTATGGGGATTATCCTGTAGTTGGTGTAAATTGGAAACAAGCCAAAGCATTTTGCGCTTGGAGAACACTCTATAAAAATGCTTATCAAAAATCCAAAGGCAAGCCATACGTAAACACTTTTAGACTTCCGAGTGAAGCAGAGTGGGAGTACGCTGCACGTGGAGGTTTAGAGTCTGCAACTTATCCATGGGGTGGACCCTACGCCAAAAACGATCGTGGTTGTTTCATGGCAAACTTTAAACCCTTACGCGGGGATTACGCCGCGGATCAGGCGCTCTATACTGTAGAGGCCGATTCATATGAGCCAAATGACTACAATCTTTACAATATGGCTGGAAATGTGAGCGAGTGGATTGATTCATCATACGATCCAGGGTCTTACGAATATTCTTCAACCATGAATCCAAGTGTCAATGACCCGGCCAATAAGCGCAAGGTTGTGCGCGGTGGTTCTTGGAAGGATGTCGCCTATTTCCTCCAAGTCAGCACACGAGACTATGAGTATGCTGATTCTGCCAGGAGCTATATCGGCTTTAGAACCGTGCAAGATTACATGGGCACAAATATTATCCTAAACAACAATTTCGGTGATGCACGCTAAACCCTGTGTTTCATCCAAATCACTTTAACTCTGTTTTTACTTAACGAAACTTTTTTTTATCATGGCAGCAAAGTCTAAAACCAACAAAAAATCATTATTGACTCCACAAAATTTAAATATGGCCTACGGTCTAGGGGCATCTATTGTAATCCTTGGAGCGTTATTTAAAATCCTTCACTGGGAATTAGGTCCATTAAACGGAAGTGTTCTCCTTGCGGTTGGTTTAATTACTGAAGCTATTATTTTCGCTATTTCGGCTTTTGAAAAAGTTGATGATGGTCCAGATTGGTCTTTAGTTTATCCAGAACTTGCTGGGGGAGAGTCAAAGAATCAAGATCCAGAGGGATTATTATCGAAAAAACTTGATGGGATTTTACGTGAAGCAAAATTGGATTCGGAGTTAATGAGTAATCTTGGAGACAGCATTCGTTCATTTGGTGCTGCTGCCCAGAGTATGTCGCCTACGGCTGATGCGCTTGAGTCTACCAAAAAGTACGGAGAGCAGATCGCCAATGCTGCAGCGCAAATGGAATCATTAAACGGATTATACCAGATGCAAATGGAGGCAGCGAACAAGCAAGCCGCTTTGAATGAAAGTGTTGCTGCCAATGCAGAACAACTTAAAAATCAAATGGAAGAAATGGCCAATAACTTAGCCTCATTAAACAGTGTTTATGGAGGTATGTTATCCGCAATGAATAAGAAGTAATTTGTTTTCAACTGTATATCAATTAATAATTAAAAAGTATTAGCATGGCAGGAGGAAAACAAACCGCAAGGCAAAAGATGATTAACCTAATGTATTTGGTATTCATCGCAATGCTTGCGCTCAATATGTCAAAAGAAGTTTTAACGGCCTTTGGGGTTATGGACGAGCGATTGATTGATGCCAATGCGGCATACACAGCGCGTAACAATGCCTTCATGGAGAATTTGACGACCAAAGCGGCAGAACAGCCAGAACAGTATTCTGCAGTAAAGGAAAAGGCAGATCAAATAAATGCTTTAGCTGCAGATTTGACTGATTTCATCGAAAACCTAAAGGGTCAGATGATGGCGACAGTTAAGGCCGATGAGCAGGATAACTATGAGGTTCAGGATAAACCAGACTTTCTCGACCAAACCTTGTTCAATGGTGATAATAATTCCCCAGTAGGGAAGGAATTTTTGGCAAAAATGGATGCTTACCGCACTGGTGTACTCGCCTTAGTAGGGGAGGATTATCCGAGTATTGCTACAGATATCGAAAAGAAGTTCTCAACAGAAGATGTGCGTCAGCGTAGCGATAATGTGAAGAAACCTTGGTTGAATTACCAGTTTGAAGGTTTTCCACTGATTGCTTCGAAAACTAAATTGAGTCAAATTCAAGCTGATGTCAAAACAACTCAGAGTGAGATTCTCTCTAAAATGTTAGGAAGTCAGCAAGAAGCCGCACTGTCTTTTACTCAGTACAATACACTTCTTGAACAGACTAAATCAGCTTTTTACGCTGGAGAATCTTTTGATGGAGGGATTGTATTGGGGAGAAAAGACCCAAATACCAAGCCGAATCGTGTCGAGTTGACTTTAGATGGTAAACCCCTAAGCGAATCTCAATACACCATCGAGAGTGGTAAGGTAAAACTTAATATTAGTGCTGGTGCTGCTGGTGATCACAAAATAGAAGGGAATTTAATTTTCTTACAAGATGGTAAGGAGGTTGAAATTCCGGTTGATGTCTCTTTTGCTACGATTACAAAACCTAATTCAGCGGTAATTGCTGCAGATAAGATGAATGTGGTATATCGTGGTGTAGAGAACCCTATGACCGTTTCTATTCCCGGTATTCCAGACAATAAAGTTACGGCCTCGGCCTCAAGCGGAACTTGGAAAAAGCTCTCTGGAACAAACTATTCTTTTGAACCAGCAAGTGGTACAAAAGTGACTATTAATGCCTCTGGGGTGTTGCCTGATGGTCAAAAGGTAAATACGCCTGCTGAATTCCGTATCAAAGACATTCCTCGTCCTGTCGGTTCAATTCGCGGAGAAACCGGTGATGGTGCCTGCGTACGTATGCAGCGTCAAGGCTTAGAGATCGCCAGTGTTGGTGCGGCCTTAGAGGATTTTGATTTCGATTTAGGTTTAAAGGTTACAGGATTTAGCTTTAAAGTTTCTGGACAACCTACCGTTATGGTTCAAGGTAATAAATTAAATAGTCAAGCTAAAAGTGCTTTAAATCGTGCTCGTCGTGGCGAGACGGTTCAGATATTTGATATTAACGCTAACCTAGTTGGCAACTCTTCGTACAAATTGAAGAAGATTTCTCCAGTTTGTATTGAATTAACAAATTAATTTTATACCATGCGTTTAACACAAGTATTTCTTGGATTTGCGTTGATGTTGCTTAGTCCTAGTCTGCAGGCTCAGCTCAACATCCTCAACGCGAAATCTCCAGATGAAATTGGGCTTAAAACCGATGCTCAAATTGCATACGATAATGATAATCCATTGCCTTATGGTTACGTTGATGATCGGGATATTCTTTGGTCCAAAACCACTTGGGAAATTATTGATTTGGACGAGCGTGTGAATTTTCCGCTCTATTATCCTATTGATACAAATAATATCGGTTCAGAGCGCCGTTCTTTGTATGATGTTTTGGTTAAAAACATCAAGAATGGTAACATTTCAGAGGTTTATGCAGACTCTTATTTCTCTGAAAAAAGAACCCTGAGAGACATCGAAGGTTCTCTTGTCTATAGTGATACTACGGACTTAGGGATTGAACAGTTTAACGCGGTCGGTCGTGTTGATCCAGAATATGTCAGAAAGTTTACTTTAGATGCTGGAGATATCGAGGAATGGCGTATCCGAGGGGTTTGGTATTTAGACAAACGTCAAGGTGAATTACGCTATCGTTTATTGGCAATTTGTCCAGTAGCGAATGAGGCCCGTTCTAAAGCGTTCCCTGATGATGAGGTAGATGCCAAGGTAGAATTATTCTGGGTTTGGTATCCTGGAGCGCGTGAAATACTTCACAAGGCAAAAGCTTTTAACCGTAAAAATACATCCCAACCCATTTCCTTTGATCATTTACTAAATTCGAGGCGATTTAATGCGGTGATATTTAAAGACGACAATGTACAGGGAGACCGTGGTGTAGCCGATTATATCAATGACAATGCACTGATGCAGCTTCTTGAGTCTGATCGTATCAAAGATCAAATCCGTAATATTGAGATTGACCTTTGGAATTACTAAAAGGTTGTTACATAAATACTAGCCCTCCTGCCCAAACAGGAGGGTTTTTTATATGAGGTCTTTAGATTTTGTTATCGTTGGGTTCGGGATTGCAGGAGCAACAATCGCTCGCGAATTAGTTCAGAGGGGACATCGTATACTGGTGATTGATTCTAATGTGCATAAGGCCACGGCGATTGCCGGAGGAACAATTCATCCCGCGGTTTTGCGCTATTATAATCAGGTTTGGCGAGCCGATGAATTTTGGCCAAAGGCTAAGACGTTTTACCAAAATTGGGAACAAGAATTAGAAATACCCCTTATCACAACAAATGGTTTAATTCGTGTATTTGATACCAAAGAGGAATCTGAACTTTGGTGTGAAAAACGAGTCGATAAATTCTGGGGACAATACCTGCGTCCTCTTAGTGATGTTAAAGAGCAAGAATTAACTCATCTTAATACACCGCACGGTTACGGCATTTCAGAGGATTTTTGGCGTTTCGACCCTAAATTATTACTTGATACGTATCGACAAAGGCTTACGGATGAGGGTCAATATTTAAATATTGAATTAGCTTTTAATTCGGAACATACTCTAAATGACGCCCTAGCCGATTTTGGGGTCAAGGCCAAGCATGTGATCTTGGCGCAGGGCTATCAACAAACGTATTGGCCGGGATTAATCCATGGGAACCCAATACAGGCCAAAAAAGGTCAATACATGATTATTGAGTGTCCTGGACTTAAATTATCAAAGGTGGTCAAGTCCAAATTCTTTATTATCCCAATAGGCCAGGATTATTATCAAGTAGGGGCGACCTACCCACGTCAAGACCAGCCAAATCACATAAAGGAATCACAAAATAAAATAGTCGCTGATTTAGACGGCTTGCTTAAAATGCATTACCGAATTGTGGATTATTGGGATGGGGTGCGGCCGACCACAAAAGACCGAAAGCCTATTTTAGGGCGCATGGACCCACAGAGTGATGTATATGTTTAGACGTAATATAATCGGAAGGCTGAGCACAAGCACTCCAGAAATCGCATAAAACGTTTGTAAACGATCTAGTGATAATAAAAAGTAACTAATGATAAATGTGGCTACGGCAAACGCTACCCCTACGGCATAACTCACATACATTGCCCCATAGAAAAAAGAGGGTTCAATTTTGTATTTGACTCCACAATTTGGGCAGTGCTCGTGCATGAGTAAGGTTTTGGAAGCCTGATAAGCCTTCGGGCTTTGATACATCGGTCCGCTATGACAAACCGGGCAACTTCCAGTAAAAATGCTGTAGAGTTTTGTGCCTTTGAATAGATTCATTTTCTTTTTTTTTGCCTAGACAAATTTAAGCATCTTTGCACGACTCAAATGTTACCTTTGTTACTCAATGCTTAATATTCATAATTTATCTGTTTCCTTTCAAGGAACGCCCTTATTTGAAGGCGTCACCCTGCAATTAAAAGGCGGGGACCGTATTGGACTTATTGGGAAAAATGGGGCTGGAAAATCTACACTTTTAAAGATAATCGCAGGAGCGCAAGAGTATGATACAGGTCAGATCGCAACAGATAAAGAAATTTCTGTCGGGTATCTAAGACAGGATATTGACTTTGAACAGGGACGGACGGTCCTTCAGGAAGCCTATGTGGCTTTTGAACTTTTACAAGGATTTGAGCAAAAGTTAGAACAAATCAATACCGCCCTGGCAGAGAGGACCGACTATGAGAGTCAGGCGTATACCGATTTAATCGAAGCACTTAGTGATGTTCAACATCAATATGAGATACACGGAGGCTATGTTTATCAAGGAGAGACCGAGCGTATCTTGCTGGGTCTAGGCTTTACTCGTACAGATTTTAATCAGATGACGGATACCTTTTCAGGTGGATGGCGCATGCGTATTGAACTCGCCAAATTACTGCTCCAACAACATGACATCCTTTTACTCGATGAACCGACCAATCACTTGGACATTGAATCGATTTTGTGGTTGGAAGATTTTCTTAATAGTTATCCTGGAGCCGTGGTTTTAGTGAGTCACGATAAGATGTTTTTGGATAATGTCACCAACCGAACTATAGAGTTGTCGACGGGTCGCATGTATGATATGAAATTGCCATATACGAAGTATTTGGTCGCACGTGAGGAACGCCGTTCACAACAAATGTCCATTCAGAAAAATCAGCAAAAGCAGATCGAACAAACCGAGCGTTTGATTGAAAAATTCCGCGCAAAGGCCTCAAAGGCCTCGATGGCCCAATCCTTGATTAAAAAGTTGGATCGTATGGATTTGATCGAAGTTGATGAAGACGATAACGCCGTAATGACACTTAATTTTCCGGTATCGAGAGATCCAGGTAAAGTGGTCTTCGTTTTGGAGCAAATTGCCAAGAATTATGGGGAGAAGTCCGTGCTTTCTGAGGTCGATTTAAGAATTTCACGAGGAGATAAAATCGCTTTTGTAGGGCAAAATGGTCAAGGTAAATCAACTTTGGCTAAAATTATGGTCGACGCCATATCATATCAAGGATCCCTTACCTTGGGACATAATGTAGATATCGGCTATTTCGCCCAAAATCAAGCCGAGTATTTAGACGGGAATAAGACCGTAGAGGAGACCATGATCGATGCGGCGGATCAAAATACACGCCCAAAAGTAAGAGATATTTTAGGCGCCTTTTTATTTCGAGGCGAAGAAGTGGATAAATACGTTAGGGTGCTTTCCGGAGGGGAGCGTAATCGATTGGCTTTGGCCAAATTGCTTTTGCAGCCCTTAAACGTGCTGGTCATGGATGAGCCCACAAACCACTTGGACATAAAATCAAAAAATGTTTTAAAGCAAGCGCTTATGCGCTTTCAAGGAACCTTAATTCTGGTTTCTCACGACAGGGATTTTCTGCAGGGCTTGACCCAGGTGGTATATGAATTCAAAGAGGGCCATTTGAAAGAATATTTAGGGGATATTGATTTTTTCTTGGAGCAGCGTAATTTGGGAAATTTGCGCGAAGCAGAAAAGCGAACATTACAGTCTGAAGAGCCCGCTAAGCAAAAAAGTAAAAATGAGGTACAACTTAGCTATAAAGAACAAAAAAAGAAAAAATCCCTTACCAATAAATTGAGTCAGATAGAACGGGACATTCAAATGTTAGAAGCCGAAATTAGAAGCCTTGATGAAGATTTGGCAAAAAATCCAGAATCCCTCAGTACTCAAGAGGATTTTTACAAAAAATACGAAGCGAATAAATCCAAACTCGAGTCTTTGATGACGGACTGGGAATCAGTGAGTTTTGATTTAGAGCAGCTCTAATTTTTTATGATATGTTTAACGTTATCATGGGTTAAAGCCCTTAATTTTAATAGTAACTAAGAAAGATAACTAATACAAATTCCTTCCGTGCGTAAAATCATTAATACCTTAATTGCGATTGTCATCATCCTAGGTGCTGTCTTATATGCCAATCATTTAGTCAGTAGTAACAACCGCGTTAAACCTCCTGCCAAAAAAGTTGTAAAAACAGTTTTTGCTGAGACCGCACAAAATGGTCCAGTACCAATTTCCATAAACACTAATGGCTTATTGATGGCCAAAAACCGATTTGAGCTCTTTGCTGAAGTCCAAGGAATTTTAAACAGTGGAGCCCGTGAATTTAAACCGGGTCAAATCTTTAAGAAGGGGGATCTGTTGATTAATATTGACGCCCAAGAATTTAGGGCCTCGCTCGTTTCTTCACGCAGTAATTTTCAAAATACTATAGCTGGAATGATGGCAGACCTCAAATTGGATTATCCTAAGGCCTATGATCAGTGGAATGACTTTTTGCAGCGTTTTGATTTGGAAAAACCCCTGCCTGATTTACCTGAAATTAACGACAAGAATGCAGAATTCTTTGTCGCTGGACGCGGTGTGACTTCCGCCTATTACGCGATTAAAAATCTTGAGGAACGACTGGTGAAGTACAGTATTCGAGCGCCGTATGATGGTGTTTTGGCTAGTGCCTCTGTGACAGAGGGTACCCTGGTTCGTCCGGGGCAAAACTTAGGTGAATTTATTGCCACGGACGTCTACGAGCTCATGTTGAGTATTGCTCCTGATGCAAGTGATTATCTGAATATTGGAGATGTCGTGTCCCTGCGTGCTCGAGCAGGAGATCGAACATTTAAGGGAACAGTTACACGAATAAATAAACGCGTAGACCCAACAACACAAATGGTTCAGGTTTTTGTTGAAACCCGAGACCCGTCTCTTAAAGAGGGAATGTACCTTGAAGCAGAAATTAATGCAGGATCTGTCGATGATGCTATTTTAATGTCAAGAAAATTACTCGTCGATGAATCGTCAATTTATGCAGTAAAGGACGGATTACTTGTGCTTTTAAATGTGCGTCCCGTTTATTTTATGCCCAATAAAATGGTGGTGCGCGGCATACCAAACGGGAGTATGGTTTTAACACAACCGGTTGCTGGAGCACATTCGGGTATGATGGTTCAGGTTTTCGATGCACAAAAGGGCATCGACAATGATGAGAATATTTCTCAACCGCAGGAGGCCTCAAAAGAGAATTAACAGACCCGTACATTTAACATCATGCGTAAACTGATCACTTATTTTATTCGTTACGAGGTCGCCGTAAATGTTATTATCCTCGCCTTTGTGGTTTTGGGTATAGCAGGAGCCAAGCAACTAAAATCTTCTTTCTTTCCACTTCAAGACCCTGAAATAATCAATATTAATATCGCCTATCCTGGGGCGGCGCCTCAAGAAATCGAAGAGGGCATTGTTTTAAAAATTGAGGACAACCTCAAAGGCCTTATCGGAATTGATCGCGTGACCTCAGTGTCTCGAGAAAACGGAGGAAGTATTACCGTTGAGATTGAGACCGGTCGCGACATAGACGTGCTTTTGGCTGAGGTAAAAAATGCGGTAGATCGCGTGCCGAATTTCCCAACAGGCATGGAGCCTCTTGTGGTGGCTAAACGTGAGAATGTACGCCGTACTATTGAGTTTGCGATTTCGGGTCAAGATGTCGGCCTGGCTGCATTAAAGGACATTGGTCGTCAAATTGAAAATGATCTCAGACGAATTGATGGTATCTCTCAAATTGCCGTGAGCGGTTACCCCGACCAAGAAATTGAAATTGCTGTTCGGGAGGCTGATTTATTGGCTTATGGACTCAGTTTTACTGAGGTAGCATCGGCGGTAGCCCGCGCCAATATTCTCAGTACAGGGGGAAACATTAAGACTCAGGCTGAAGATTATCTAATTCGTGCCAATAACCGCGCCTATTTTGGGGTGGCGCTCAATGGTCTAGTGGTTCGGTCAAAAAATGACGGAAGTGTGGTGCGTCTTCAGGATGTCGCAGAAGTGCGAGATCGTTTTTCTGAGTCGCCCAATGCCACTTTTTTTAACGGTAATAAGGCGGTTATTATTGAAATTACCAATACCAATAATGAGGATTTAATCAGTACATCGACTAAAGTAAAAGAATACATTCAGCAGTACAACCAAACCCATACCGGGGTGCAATTGGATGTGATTAATGATGCTGCTGTAACCTTAGAACAAAGAACAGATTTGCTTCTGGAAAATGGGGCGATGGGGATTTTCCTTGTGTTATTTTTCTTGTCCCTTTTCCTCAATACGCGATTGGCCTTTTGGGTCGCATTTGGACTGCCCATTTCATTTTTGGGCATGTTCATATTTGCCAATCAATTTGGGGTGACCATCAATGTCCTGAGTTTGTTTGGAATGATCATCGTTATTGGAATCCTTGTGGACGATGGTATCGTGATTAGCGAAAATATCTATCAACAATACGAGCGCGGTAAATCACGAATTCAGGCGGCTATAGATGGGACCATGGAAGTAATTCCGCCGATACTCTCGGCCATTATTACCACGGTCTTGGCGTTTTCGACTTTTCTTTTTCTCGATGGGCGTATTGGGGCATTTTTTGGTGAAGTGAGTATCATTGTGATTTTAACTTTGACCGTGTCCTTAATTGAAGCCCTCATTATTTTACCGGCCCACATTGCACACTCCAAAGCACTCGTAAAATCTGAGCCAAAGGAGGCTAAAAAGACGATTTTTGGTCGTGTATTTTTGAAATTGCGCCAGTTTAATGTTTATGGAGATCGATTTATGAGTTATCTACGGGACCGACTCTATGCCCCCGTTTTGGCTTTTGCTTTGCGTCAACGGTTTATTACGTTTTCAATTTTTCTGGCCCTTTTAATTATTACAATTGGCTCGGTAAGAGGAGGCATTATTCGTGGGGCATTTTTTCCAATGATTGCCAGTGATCAAGTACAGATCAATTTATTGATGCCCGAAGGGACAAATCCAGTCATTACAGATTCGATCATCAGTAGAATCGAGACGGCTGCATGGGAGGTAAACGAGGTTTATACGGCCAAGCAAACTGGAGGTCTTCAAGTGGTTCAAAATATTATAAAAAACGTTGGCCCGGGGAATAATAAGGCTTCACTGGAAATCAATTTACTGCCTGGAGAGCAGCGCGATTTTGGGGCTCCAGAAATTAATAATGCAATACGAGAGGCAACAGGCCCAGTCTTTGGTGTTGAACGATTGACCTTTGGTTCTGGCGGAAACTTTGGAGGCAGTCCGGTTTCTGTGTCCTTATTAGGGGCAAACACGGCTGAGCTGAAAGCGGCGAAAGACGAACTTTTAGAAATCATGGTTCAGAATCCTTTGCTGGTTGATGTCGCGGATACAGATCCTGAAGGGATTAAAGAAATAAACATCCAGCTTAAAGAATCTGCCTATGCCTTAGGGTTAACGCTTCAAGAGGTGATGAGCCAGGTGCGGGCCGGATTTTTTGGACTTCAGGCACAGCGTTTCCAGCGGGGACAAGATGAAATTAGAGTGTGGGTGCGGTACGACCGTTCTAATCGTGAATCGATCAATGATTTAGATCAAATGCGTCTTATCACGCCAAGTGGCACACGGGTGCCTTTTGGAGAAATTGCAACCTATAATATTAGTCGTGGTGATGAAAGTATTAGTCACCTTAACGGTCTTCGTGAAATTCAGATTTCTGCGGATTTAAAAAATCCAAAGGGAAGTGCCACGGATATTTTGTTGGATTTAGAAAATAATATAATGCCAGACATTTTGTCCAAATACCCCTCTGTGAGCGTTTCTTATGAAGGACAAAACAGGGAGGCTAACAAATTAACGCGCTCTGCCAAAACCGTTGTGCCGATTATTATCTTACTCATCTACATGACCATTGCATTTACGTTCAGAAGTTATAGCCAGCCCCTTCTTTTATTATTTATGATTCCATTTAGTTTTATTGCTGTGGCTTGGGGCCATTGGATTCACGATCTGCCCATAAATATTTTATCTGCATTAGGGATCATTGCCCTTATTGGAATTATGGTTAATGATGGTTTGGTATTGATTGGGAAGTTTAATAGTTATTTGCGCGATGGTCTCAGTGTTGATCAAGCGCTGACAAAGGCAGGTCGTATGCGATTTCGCGCCATATTTTTAACTTCGTTAACCACCATTGCAGGGATTGCACCGCTTTTACTTGAAAAAAGTCGTCAAGCACAGTTTTTAATTCCTATGGCAATTTCGATTGCCTACGGTATCGCAATTGCTACAGTACTTACCCTGATTATGTTACCCATATTATTGTCTTTTACTAACGATGTAAAAAGAAGGGTTCATTGGTTGATTCACGGGGAACTTTTGCCCAGGGAACGATTTGAGCGCGTCACTAAAGAACGTGAATTTATAGAGCAGTGGTCCGAAGAGCCACAACCAAAACAATTTACCGAGGATGAAGCTTAGTTTACGAATTTTTATAGGCCTTTTGGCTTTAGGTCTTGTGGGTCCGTTTTCAGTGTGCGGTCAAGAGATTACTGTATTGACCAAGGACCAGGCCATGGCTCAAATGTTATCTGCCAACTTCGGGATTCAAATGGCTCAAAATCAAAAGTTACAAGCAGAAAATAACGCCTCTGTGCTCAATTCAGGATACTTGCCCAGTGTCGCCGTGACTTCTGGAGCGAGTTATGATCTTCAAGACCAGGAAGTAACCTTTCGCGATGGTTCGTTAAATGTCGTTGATGGGGCTGAAACCAAAAGACTCAATGCAGCGCTCAATCTCAATTATACCATATTTGATGGAATGGGCCGCTATTATAATTACAAGCGCCTAAAGCAAACTGAAAAACTCAGCGGCTTACAAGTACGCGCTACGGTTGAGTCGACCTTGTTGCAGTTATTTACAGTTTACTTTGAATTGGCGCGTTTGACTGAAAACGAAGCAGTTTTAAAACAAGTCTTAAGTAATACCAAAGACCGTCTGACACGAGCAAATTACGGATTTGACTTTGGACAAAACACCAAGCTTGATGTACTTAATGCAGAGGTTGATTTGGTAAACGACAGTATTGCGCTAAACAATAATGCCCAGCAACTCGCCAATACAAGACGGGACTTAGCGGTTTTGCTCAATGATGATTTAAATAAGATGTTTTCAGTGGATACCACTGTGACCTTTTTAGATGATTTGACTTTAGAGGCCATGAAAAAGACCGCAAAAACGGAAAATGTTCGTGTACTTATTGCAGAATCAAACAAGCAATTAAGTGTCTATGGTGTTAAATTTCAACGCGCTTTAGAACTGCCTAGACTTGGGCTTACTGGAGCCTATGGCTGGAATGAAGGGATTTTTCCCGCTACAGGTTTTGCGACCAAAAATATCAGTTCTGGATTTTCTGCAGGACTTCAACTCAGTTGGAATATTTTTGATGGTGGGGCGAATCGCACCGCATTTAAAAATTCTAAGATCAATCTCGAGACTCAAGAATTGGCTTTGGAAGAAATTAAAATCCAAGTTGACCGTGATGTTGCCAACACTTTTGGAGATTTTGTAAATAGAAAAAACGCTTATGAACTTTTAGAACGAGCCATAAGTACTGCGCAAAATAACTATGATCGCTCTTTAGACCGCTTTAGATTGGGACAATTGACTTCATTAGAATTGCGCCAAGCGCAGATTAATTTGCTCAATGCCAGAATGAATGCCAATATGGCCAAGTATCAAGCGAAATTGTCCGAATTGACCTATCTGCAGACTTGCGGTCAGTTGCTCAATGTCCCTCTTTAGTCTTTTGGGATTGATTTAGCTTTTGAAAAAGCTGTGTAATCAATAAAATGTGAGGAAAAGTTATGGCCACTAGGGCGGCAAACAGAATTGGAAACAATCCATTTCCGATCAAGTCATACACTTTATACAGTAAGAAAATCCCAAATACAGAAACGAGCCAATAGAGGTAACTTTGCTTGAAGTACCGAAGTGCCGATTTGTAGCTAAGCGTATATCCCTCAACTAAAATCTGATCTTTTATCGAAGGAATAGCATGCCAAATGACAAAATATACCGCAAAAGATAAAGGTAGTTCAGTATTGAAAAAGACGATATAGAACATTACTAGGTAAAACATTTCCTCAAAAATTTCTTTTTTAAAGAATTTATAATGTTTTATCCATGAAAGAATCAAAAGTCCAATCAAACCTATCGTTACATAACTCATTGGAAAACCCGTAATGTCCCAGTCGGTCATTTGAAAGATAAGAAATTGGACCTCATTTTGGTGGGTGTAAAACATCATTGAAAAAATGACCAGGCCATAAAGGGTGAAGTCAAATACTTTGATTTTTGAGTCCGACAATCTATTATGCAAATGCTGTTCTCCAAAATGATAACTACTAAAGAGCATAAAAACGATTAGTCCTAAGACACGCCAATAAAAGGCTAGAGTGAACACAATAGCCCCTAGGCTAACATAGAAGCCGATTAAAACCCATTTTTTCGTTTTGTTTTTGGTCAATAGCTCTTGCAAAAGATTTATATCGTTGGACCCATGCATCAGTCCAAGAGAAAGAACAAAAATTCCAGAGGCTAAAAGCTCAATTTGCGCATTTGTGTAAAGGGAAATCCATATTACAAATGCCGTAATAATTATGTTAAAATTTTTGTTCATTGTGAAATTTTGTTCGTCTAATTTACGAAAAATGAAAAATTTATTTGCCAGTCAAAAATAAATGTTTAACTTTAGATAAATTATGTTAAACAAATTTAATTAACCATGACAGCATTATTAACTACATTAACTATGGCGTCCAAAATGGCGCCTGATGATTATGTTGGTTTTACATTCTTTGTAGGATGTATGGCCATGATGGCAGCTTCTGCCTTCTTTTTCCTATCGATGAATGGATTTGACACCAAATGGAGAACTTCGATTCTCGTTTCGGGTCTAATCACCTTCATCGCAGCAGTACACTATTGGTACATGCGTGATTATTGGGCTTCTTTTGGAGAATCCCCAACTTTTTTCCGCTACGTAGATTGGGTCCTCACAGTTCCACTGATGTGCGTAGAATTCTATTTAATCCTTAAAGTTGCAGGAGCCAAGAAGTCTTTAATGTGGCGTATGATCTTCCTTTCGGTTGTCATGCTTGTAACAGGATATTTCGGAGAAACAATTGACCGTGGAAATGCACAGGTTTGGGGTCTTATTTCAGGTATTGCATACTTCGTAATTGTGTATGATATTTGGATGGGATCAGCCAAAAAACTTGCCGAAGCTGCAGGTGGTGCTACCCTTTCGGCTCACAAAATGCTTAGTTGGTTTGTCCTTGTGGGATGGGCGATTTATCCAATTGGATATATGGCTGGTACTCCAGGATGGTACGACGGGATTTTTGGCGGATTGAATCTTGATGTTGTTTACAACATTGGAGATGCCGTTAACAAGATTGGATTTGGTTTGGTTGTATACGGTTTAGCTGTAGCCAAGCAAAACGAAGCTTAAGCGTCGATATGATTGAGAAAAAGCCGCTCCTTGGAGCGGCTTTTTTTTTGGTTTAACCGAAATTATCAGGCAATTAATTAAAATGAAATATACTTGCAGCGTATCATCTTTTGTTTGTATTTTTGCCGAATATCGCGGGATAGAGCAGTAGGTAGCTCGTCGGGCTCATAACCCGAAGGTCACAGGTTCGAGTCCTGTTCCCGCTACAATGAAAGCCTCTTGAACGTTCAAGAG
>RFXU01000180.1 GCA_009921505.1 Flavobacteriaceae bacterium | reverse complement strand
TCATCGTTACGGTCGCTGTGACCATCGTCGTTATCGTTGTGATCGTCATTGCGATCATCGTTACGGTCGTTGTATCGGGTCTCGATGGTTTCGATTATCCCTCGAGAATCATCGTCATTTACAGTTTCGGTATATTGTCTGATGACTGCCCCAGTTAAGTTGTCTATTACGACCTCGATTTTCTCACCTGCAGTCGAGTATCCTTCAATTTTTGATTTTACGGTTCCACGTGCAACTTCAAAGTGCGTATAACCTTGTGCAAAGAACTCGTCTATTTTGGTTTGAACAAAATCGGCATAAGCAGGTGTGGATGATAGTAGTATCGCCGCTGTGTATATGATGTGTCTTCTCATTTTTGCCTCCTGGGATGTGTAGTCATCACATACACAGCAAAAACACATGCTTCCATAAACTGGGGTATATTTGGCATGAAATGTAGTCCGTATAACTTTGGTTTATTGCTGAACTTTGCTGTGTATAATATACAAAATAAAAAAGATTGGCTTAGTCTAGGTGCATCATGTTTGAAAATAGGATGATTTTGAATGCAGTTATTGCAGGCATGATGTTAGCGTTTATTTTCTTTCTTTTTGATGTCGTATTCGACCTGCGAGATCATTTTTCCGATGGAACGCCCTATTCAAAGGATGAAGTAATCCATTTAGTGTTCGAAGGTGGGGCTGTTGTAGCGTTGTTCTTTGGAATGGTGAGTTTGTTCAAGTACACGTCATTTCTAAAGAACCAGAATATCAAAGCGCAATTGCAGCTATCTGCCCTAAAAGTGGATTTCGATGAATATGTACGCAGCCAGTTTGCAAAATGGGAGTTAACAGTTGCAGAAAAGGATGTTGCTTTGTTGTTACTCCGAGGTCTGAACACCAGTGATATAGCAGATTTAAGATCTGTGAGTGTTGGAACGATAAAAGTACAAGCGCACCATGTATTTGGCAAATCTGGAGTATCATCACGTGTAGAATTCATGGCTCTGTTCATGGATGAATTCATTGATATTGGTATCAGTAAATAAGAAAGGTTATCATCATGAAAAGACTTGCTGTGTTAGTAATCGGCTTGATGCTTGGAGCATGCGGTATGCAGAACGGACCAATCGTTGTAGAAAATCCAGCGAGTGCGGAATTGAATAGATAGTGTTGTCACTGAACATTTTACGGGAGGATTGGGACCGCTTCTAGGACCGCATTTCCCAAATATAATGGTGTCTAAATATATGAAATCATTGCACAATCTATTTTCAGTTTAGCCCTCTGGGGGCACCATTAATTTGAAGGGCTTAGCGGATAAACGCTGGGCCTTTTGTTTTTTCAAGCCAGACATAGAGCCAGACAAGTCGACGTGAAGCAGCGTTATATTACGTTATTGTCGTCTTGTTCATGTCGCAAATACATGCCACGCGTGCGCGCACGCCCGCGTCATTGTACCAATGTGTGAACATTCGGGGAATAGTGTGGAAACATTTTATATAAGAGATTTGCTGCTGTTTTTTGTTGAACCGTTTCAAATAATCCCTAGATTTTAACTAGTTAAATAGAGGGAATAATGGCAAAAAGACCTACATTGCGAGATGTTGCAAGGGCTGCAGGTGTATCCATCGCAACCGTTAATCGAGTTATTTCAGCTGAGCCTAACGTTAGAAATGAAACGGCACGCAAGGTGGCAAATGCTGCACGAGAAGTCGGTTATCATGGTCACAACCTTTTGAACCAACAAGTAAAACAATCACTCCCGTTGGTTAAGCTGGGTTTTGTTTTGCACAAGGAAAGACAAAAATTTTATCAAGAGTTTGCAAACGTAATAAGAACTTCTGCTGCACAAAATACTAAAGCCCGCATATCGATCGACATTGAATTTAGTCAATCACAATCTCCTCACGATGTATCAGAGTTGATGTTAGACATGTCCAGCCGCGTTGATGCACTGGCAGCTACTGCCGTGAACCACAGAATTATAACTGATACGGTTTCGCAAATTGAAGCTCGTGGCGTAAAGTGCTTTTCACTTTTATCAGATTTTGCGCAAGGAGAGCGTTCAGCATATTTTGGGCTTAATAATCTTAAAGTTGGTCGAGGTGTTGCTCAGGCTTTGACAAAATTCATCCCTAGGACTGGCGATATTGCATTGTTTGTTGGTGGAAATAGATGGCACGGTCACGAACTTAGAGAAACTGGGTTTAGATCGCAGCTTCGCGAGATAGGCACTACGCTGAATGTTCTCGATACGCTTGTGAATCTCGAAACTCGCCAATTGACTTATGAGGCTACACTAGAATTACTGCAGCGCTATCCAAACGTTGTGGGGATTTATCTTGCAGGTGGAGGAATGGAGGGAGCGATTGAGGCATTGCGCGAAGAAGTGCCGCCAAACAAGATAGCGCTGATCGTAAACGAATGTACGCAAGACTCACTAGCGGCATTAGAAGATGGGTATGTTTCAATGATTGTGGGAACCCCATTGAGAGAGATGTGCATGTCGCTCATCTCTACTATGATTGCTACAAAAACTGGCGATAATTTTGACGATGCTGGCCAAGTTTTTTTTAAGCCTCAACTTGTTATGGCTGAATTTCAGTAGGTCATTGAATCAATATTAAAACATTATCTCCATCAATTTTTGTTTCATATGTATTTAGATTAATGCACGCTGGCGCACGAAGTGCTTCTCCTGTGCGATAATCAAAAGTTGCATTGTGTTTTGGACATTCGATCTCATATTCCATAACTAACCCATCTTCTAGATGCACTGACTCATGAGTGCATAGCCCATCTGTGCAAAAATATGTGTCATCAGGGCTACGATAAATGAGAAATGTTTTACCATCAAAGTCGAAACGTAATAGATCTTCCTGTTCGATATCTTCTTTTTGACATGCTAAAATCCAGCTCATATCCGTTCCTTTATCCTAAAGCTTGTTGATGAAGATCCGCACGATAAGGCCGCGCTGTGACGGGCAGTCTTCTAATTATGAAAAAGTCCGGATCAGTTGATTGTTTCCAAAGCGCCGGTAGTACTTCTTTATATCCATCAAAAATTGATGTGTTCGCCGGTGGTAAATCATGTTTTATTATTTCATGCAGCCTAGGCAGTTGATGATAAGGCACCATTGGGAACATATGATGTTCAACATGGTAGTTCATGTTCCAGTATATAAAGCGGTTGATTGAGTTCATGTACACAGTTCGAGAATTTAATCTGTGATCGATGACATTTTCTGCTAGTCCGCCGTGCTGCAAAAAGCCTGTTAGAACATGATGCCAAGCCCCATAGATTGTGGGTGCGCCGATCAGCAAAACCGGAATCCATGAGCTAGCGTATAGAGAAGCTAAAATGGTAATGACGTAAATCGCTAGCCATATGCGGGCGACACGAAAAACTTTCTTACGCTCCTGCTCAGGAATGAAGCTTGCAACTGCGGGGTTCATCTTTCCCATTGAATACTTGAGAATCGACACAATACCGCTGAAGCCTTGAACGAGCCCCATGTACTTGAGCAAAAGCGATAAGAACCGCACTGGTCTCATAATCGCAATTTCGGGGTCTCTACCCACAATTACGGTATCCGTGTGATGCCGCGCATGGCTCCACCGCCATTCAATAGGGTTACGCATCATGCAAAAAGAAGCCACTTGATATAACAGATCGTTATATTTCCTTGTCTTGAACGCTGTTCCGTGGCCACACTCGTGCCACCGACTATCCATCGCAGATCCATATAGTACGCCATAGATCAGCCAAAATGGCGCTGACCACCAACTCGGCATGAAATAAATCGCTAAAGTGGCGACGGAAAACATTAGCGCAAACAATATAATAGTATCTTTTATAGCTGGTGCGTCGCTTCGCTGCATCAGCGACTTCATGACTTTCCGATCTATATCTGTATGG
>RFXU01000179.1 GCA_009921505.1 Flavobacteriaceae bacterium | reverse complement strand
TTACACTAGCACTACCGGCGTCACAGCCACAATTGACAACGTGTCTCTGGTTCCTTATACGCCAACAGCAGCGGAGCAGTGGGTTATTGATGACGCTGGACTTGTTTTTAGCGGATCGGGCACCACAGAGCAAAACACCAACTCAGCCCTAGTCACTACGCTATACGATCAGGCAGCGAGCAACGAGCAGGTGTTTGAAGACCCTTTAATCCAAAACCCGAGCTGGTCATTTGGAGGCAACTCTTCATCCGGCGGATCAACAAGTCCCGGAAGCGTTGTGTTGGAGAAGATCCTCTCTGGGACCGACAACATAAGCGGAACATGCGACAACGGGACATACGAGAACGGAACCTACAGAGTTGAGATCGACTACTCGATAACAAACGGATCATCTGGCGACTGGGCATTCTACATTGATGACTTCAGCGAAAACGTGTTTTTCCCAAATGGTTCCGGAACGCTAACCGTAAGCAACTATAAGGTCGGAAGCGTAGCGAATGGGAAGCTGGTCGTGAGGTCGTACAACAGTGCGGCGGCTGGAAGCACCATTACGATAACCGGAAATAAGGACTTGATAGTGTAGTGTTCCCATTATTTCTCCACGATGTTGTGGGTGACTAATTCTCTTATTCTATCAATTTCATTCAGAAGCGCTTCTGCATTTTCATGGGTTGGAAAGGCGTAATATTTCTCTTGTAGCTCTTGTAATCGGGTTTTGTTATTAGACATAATTTTTCTCCTTTGTTATTATGCTTATTAATAATACAAAAAAACTAAGAGTTTTACAATTTATTTTTGCATTTTATTATTTAAGCGCATAATTATTATCGTGGCAGAGGCAGAACAGGAGCACAGATAATGAGGTATTGGATGAGCGGTAATAAAGAAGACCGTAAGTGGGCGCGTAAACACTGGACAACAGGAGACCCGCAGTTATTTGACTATGTTGCGGTGCAGAATGGATATCATTACGACCCTTTCTCAGTCGATGAAGAAGAAGTTGTGGCTGCTCGAGAGAAGCGTTGGGACCGATTGGACAGATTAGATGCTGCGATGACGAGGTTGAAACCAGAGCTACGCGAAACTGTTAAGTGGTATTACTTTGAAGGTAAGACATATCAGTGGATTGCTGACCAACATGGTGTGGCTGTATCAACTTCTTACAAGCGGTTGAATAGAGCATTGGAAAAATTAAAGGTATTCATAGAGGAGGATTCTTTATGAACGACAAACAAAAAAAAGCGATAGCACGAAAGTCTTTAAATTACACAGCTGGATTAAAAAAGGCTATTCATTCAGGTGATTTAGAAGGTGTGATTAAGAGTGTCATGTTATTGGCAGTAAAGCATAATACTGAACAAGACTGGCGTATGTCTCCCAGAACATTTATGGAATTGTGTCAGGTGCTTATTAAGTATCGTGAGACATTTGGTTCTGATGAAGGGTTTGGTGAGATATTAGAACTATTAGAAGGCGGACAAGATTAATAAAACAAGCTATTTCCTGTGGAGGACGAAGATGGATACGCGTGATGAACTATTAAAATTAACAGCTGAAGAGCTAATACAACTCTTTATCATATTGGAAATGCAAAATCCTCAGTTTGAAAAGCAACTGTATAGGGTTGAGAAATCGTTTGATCTGCTGCAATTGGATAGGCTTTATCCACATAAGCATAAGCCTCCAGGGCAGCATCCATATAGAGATGACGTGGCACTTTATTGACAGCATCCAGTACCTTTTCATCGACAATCCCCTTTTCTTTTAGAAGTGCTACAAGTTGTTGTCGTTGCCCTTGGTGCTTGGGTAAATCTTTCATCTTGTAAAAGTATAAAGTATAGACCTAGAAATTGATAATAGAATTGTATTTTTGAGAAAAAGAAAATGCTAAAAGCAGGCGTAATTGGTGCTGGGCACCTCGGCAAGATTCACCTTAACCTCTTAAAGCAATCCTCCGCTTACGAGCTTGTCGGTTTTTATGATGCCGACACAAAACTTGCCCGATCACTATCCGAAAAAGAAGGCTATACAAAATTTGATAGCCTAGAAGCACTAATCGACGCTGTAGATGTTGTCGATATCGTAACGCCAACACTGGCCCATTTTGAGGTTGCACAAAAAGCATTGCTTGCTGGCAAACACATTTTTATAGAAAAACCTATCACCCAAAACATCGAGGACGCCCACACGCTTATCGAGATGGCCTCAGCGCATAACTGCAAAGGACAGGTCGGCCATGTCGAACGGTTTAATCCCGCCTTTTGTGCAGCAAAACCACACATTACTGCGCCGATGTTTATCGAAACCCATCGCTTAGCCGAATTTAATCCAAGGGGTACCGATGTGCCCGTGGTTCTGGATCTAATGATTCATGATATCGATATCATATTGAGTGTCGTCGATTCTAAAGTAAAAACGGTAACCGCTTCTGGTGTCGCGGTAATTAGTGATACTCCAGATATAGCAAATGCCCGGATTGAATTCGAGAACGGCTGTGTTGCCAACCTCACCGCCAGCCGTATTTCATTAAAAAATATGCGTAAAAGCCGGTTTTTTCAAAAAGATGCCTATATCGCAGTAGATTTTTTGGCCAAAAGTGTCGAAGTTGTTAAAATGAAAGATGCCCCCGATTCGCCCGAAGCATTTGCAATGATTTTACAAAATGCTGAAGGCAATAAAAAACAAATCTATTTTGAAAATCCAAAAATTGAGAATTCCAATGCGATACTCGAAGAACTCAACGCCTTTGCGCACGCTATAAACGAAGATAAAACACCTGTAGTCTCATTAGAAAATGGTGCTCGAGCATTGGAGGTGGCCCATCAAGTTATTCAATCATATTCAAAATCATGAAAAATATTGTAGTTGTTGGTGCAGGCACCATGGGCAATGGTATTGCTCATGTTTTTGCGCAGCAGGGCTTTAATGTTGCCTTAACCGATCAAAGCGAGCAGCAGTTAGACCGTGCAGCAGCAACCATCAAAAAAAATCTTGAGCGCCTCCGCGACAAAGAAAAAATTGATGACGATTTGTTGACGGCAACACTAGACCGTCTAACTTTTACTACAGCACCTGCAGATTTTTACAAAACCGCCGATTTGGTACTCGAAGCGGTTAGTGAAAATCTTCAGGTCAAAAAAATCGTATTTGAGCAGTTTTCAAAACGAACCCCAACCACGTGCATTTTGGCCAGCAATACGTCGTCTATATCGATAAATACTTTAGCAAATTTTACAGATCGCCAAGATAAGGTAGTGGGTATGCACTTTTTCAATCCGGTACCCATCATGCCGTTGGTAGAAATCATCAAGGGAGTTGCAACTTCAGAAGAAACGCTAACGACAATAAAAGCATTGGCAACACAACTTGGTAAAACCGGAATATTGGCCAATGATGCACCGGGCTTTGTGGCCAATAGGATCCTTTTGCCAATGATCAATGAGGCAATTAGAACCTTGGGAGAAAATGTTAGCGACGTTGCGGGTATTGATGCAGTTATGAAACTGGGCATGGGACATCCAATGGGCCCCTTGCAGCTCGCTGATTTTATTGGGCTGGATGTTTGCCTATCTATTCTTGAAGTTTTATACAATGGGCTTCAAAAACCCCATTATCAACCCCACCCCATTCTAATAGAAATGGTTCAAGCTGGACATTTGGGTGTCAAATCAGGTCGTGGGTTTTATGCGTATACCAACGATCCAAAAAACCCTGAAGTAGCCTATAAAAACCACCCTTAATGGCACTTATAGAACCCCTTAAGATCTACCTGCCCGCAAATCCATCACAGACTGTGATCAATGCTTATAATACCTATTCAAAAAATGAGCGGGAGCAAATTAAAAAGGCACAATCAAATTCCTTTTTTAACCTTCTCGAACCCAAAACTACCGGCAATTCGGTTTCTAAAAACCGTGTAATTGCAACCGCC
>RFXU01000178.1 GCA_009921505.1 Flavobacteriaceae bacterium | reverse complement strand
GTTGGCATATAAAATCCTTGTTATACTTAGATAAACGATATAATTTCTCCCTATAAAGGGCGGCAAAGGTAGAAATAAAATTGAATTATCCCAATGGCCCAGCTAAATTATTTATCGACCTTTGAATTTAGCCCCATTCCCATAAGAATATTCTGCATCGAACGTTAAGTTTGTATGATTTTCCTCACGGATTCGCTCATTCTATGAAAAACCTTTTCCTTGTCTGCATTCTTTTTAGTGTTTTGAATCCATTAAAGATTTCAGGACAAGAAATCGCTGTAAAATTCTTAACGGAATCACAGAGTCATTTGGAGCTATTGGAGGTTCCCAAGACTATTGAAAGATTTTCAAGTCGTGAGGTGCTATCAACCGTAATCGATGAAGAAATTAAAAGACTTCAGCTCAAAGGCTATATAAGTACTTTGGTCCGTGAACGAGCAATTTTTGACAAACAAGGATTCCCTATTTTAGAGATTGTATTCGATTTGGGACAACAATGGCAGAACCTTGTTATCGCTTTTCCAAAATCTGTCGAACCCTACATAGAAAAAAGTGTGTGGATTAAACGGCTATTAAACTCAGGTGATTCTCTTATTCAACCGGATCACGAAGACAGCAACTCATTTTTAGTCAAAAGCCATTTCACCAAAAAACTAAAAATTTCAATAGAGGAAGCGCCTGAGTTCATGAAACAGCTCAGTCAGTCCATGGCTCAAGAATACAGTCCTTTTTCTCAAATAAAGTTTATTGACATAGAGGCGCTTACATTCCCCGACATATCTGCAAAACTCGATGTTCAATTAATTCCTCAACGCCTTGTAGACAGTCTTGTTGTAAAGGGTTATCCTGATGTCGATTATGGGCATTTGAAACATACTGGCGGAATTAAGTTGCCGTTCGTCTTTAGTGACCAAACAATAAAGAAAGCTGAAGAAAACCTCTCGAGCTCACCTTACCTCACTATTCAGCGCCCGAGTGAAGTACTCTTTGAAGACAACAGAACTACATTATATATGTATCTACAAAAAAAGGAAACCAATCAGCTGGAAGGAATTTTGGGATTTGGTTCTGATCCCAAAAATCAATCCTTACAACTAAATGGATACCTTAACCTTCAGCTCTGGAATAATTTCAACAGAAGTGAGCAATTCAATTTGAATTATAAGGCCGATGGAAACCAGCAAGAACGGCTAGAAATTAGTGCAAGTCTTCCTTATGTAAGAAAATCTCCTTTTGGAATTCACACCTCCTTTGAATTATTTCGTCGAGATTCGACATTCACAACGGTCTCAACACGAGGACAGATTACCTACAAACCCTTTGGCCCGTGGGATATCGCTTTGGGTTATACTTCAATTAAATCAAGTGCGGGAGTGGCGGGAGAGAGTACCCAAAATAATTTTTCTGATTATCAACAAGGATTATGGGGGATTGAGACCAAGATTGAAAAACCTAAAAATTCAATAATGATGCCTACACATTATCGCATCAAACTTCAGGCTGAGTTCGGATCCAGTGTAGAAAATATCTTATCAAGCGGCAATACTAATCCGATGAAAAATAATTTTCCCAGGCAACGGACCAGCATTGAGCTTGAGTACTTATGGGATTTATGGATCAATCAGTATTTATACGTTTTTCATAATTCACGATGGATTAATGGCGAAAATCTCCGGACTAATGAATTATATCGCTTTGGCGGAACACAAAGTCTAAGAGGATTCAACGAAAATCTTTTGGAAACATCTCAATTACATCTCATCCAAGCCGAATATCGTTTGTCTTTTTCAGATGCTTTCTATATTCATCACCTCTCTGATTTCGCATTATACAGAGATCAAATCGATGAACAAATGACGACAAATTATTCTTTAGGCCTTGGTATCGCGACAATTACGCGCGCTGGCTTACTAAAACTTCAAATCGCTCAAGGTTTTGGAAAAAGATCAGATTTTTCGTCCAATAACACCAAAATTCACTTGGTTTTTAGCAGTCGTTTTTAGTTGTCCCATTTTCTTTAAAATATGACCAAATTTCACCCCATTTTCGGCCCGTTTTTAAGGTGTTTATTGAGTTAAATTGGCGCTAAAATTTGTAATTTCTTGGGAAGATACAATCTCGCCAAACCTTAACAATAGCGTAACTTTCTGTTAAAATAATTCGAAATTTTAAGTTTAAAAAGTTGTGTATTTAACTTTTTATTGTGATTTTTGGCGTTGGCTAATTCAAATAAATTACAAAATGAGAACAAAGTTTAGTGGATTTTTAACGCTTTTACTAGCGTTTGTAGTGCAACTCACGTTCGCACAACAAAAAACAGTCTCCGGTACGGTGTTGGACGAGACCAACCTACCGCTTCCTGGAGTCAATGTTATTGCCAAAGGAACTACAAATGGGGTTCAAACAGATTTCGATGGTAACTATACGATCGAAGTAAATGTTGGAGAAACTCTTGTTTTTAGTTACGTTGGTTACAAAAATGTCGAGATGCCTGTGACGGCAACGTCATCAGACATGTCTTTCTCAATGGAACTTGATGCATCTATCTTAAACGAGGTGGTTGTAACTGGTTTTGCCGTTAAGAAAGATAAAAAGGCATTGGGTTATTCGGTTTCCTCAATACAACAGGAATCGATTAAAGAAAGCCCACAAACGGATTTAACTCGTGTATTGAGCGGAAAGGCAGCGGGGATTAACATTACTACCCAAAATGGTCTTTCAGGTTCAGCTAACAAAGTTATCATTCGAGGAACAAACTCATTTACAGGAGACAACAACGCGCTTTATGTAATCGATGGTGTGCCAATCAGTAATGACACTAACGAGGCCGGTAACTTCGTGGATGGTAACATGGGATCAAGCCGATCTTTTGATATTGACCCGAACAATATCGAGCGTGTTGACATCTTGAAAGGTCTTGCTGCAACAACACTTTACGGTACACAAGGACGTAATGGGGTAATCCTGATTACAACCAAGAGTGGTAGCGGTGCTGAACAAAACGCAAAACAAGAAATCGAAGTATCCTCTTCTTTGTTCGTTAATGAAGTCTCTATTCTTCCAGACTACCAAAACAAATTTGGAGGTGGTTTCGACCAAGCCTTCGGATGGTTTTATAGTAACTGGGGCCCGGGATTCTACAGAGATGGCCTAGGTGGTTGGGGCGCTGACCCATCATTTGATGCAAATGGTACGGTAGCTCACCCTTATTCTACGTCTAACTTCCTTGCTACAAACTACCCTGACTATCAGGCGCAATTTGCTGGTGAGCGATATGACTGGAGACCACGTAATAGTGTAAACGAGTTTTTCCGCAAAGGACTAGCACGTAACATCTCGGTTAATGCTCGCGGACGCAGCAAAGACGGGAAATTCGGTTATGGTACTGTATTCAGTAACCTCGACGAAGATGGATTTACACCAGGTAACAACGTAAAGCGTACGAACTTGACTCTTTCTGGAGATGCTAAATTGAGTAATAAATTCAGTATTCGCGGTTCGATGACCTACACCAAAACTGATTTAAAAACTCCTCCAGTAGCAGCGAGTTTCGGATCGAGTACTTTCGGTTCAGGATCATCAATCTTCGGGGACTTATTTTATACACCGAGAAGTATTGACTTCTACGAATTACCATTTGAGCTTCCTGACGGAGCGAGTATCTATTATCGTCAAGATAACGCGATTCAGCACCCATTGTGGACTATCAAAAATGCGCGTTTTAGCCAATTGGTTAACCGTGTGAATGGTTTTGCTAATATCTCTTATGACATATCTGAAAAATTCAATGTGTTCTACCAAGCGAGTATTGACAACTACACGGAAAATGCCGTAAACCGTCAAAACCGAGGTGGTGTTACTGGAGACATTAATACTGACCGCGGATTCTATCAAACAACATCCACTACTAACACGATTTATGATCATCGTGTTGTTCTCTCAGG
>RFXU01000177.1 GCA_009921505.1 Flavobacteriaceae bacterium | reverse complement strand
TCGCGCTTTTTACCAAACTTTCCAGTTCAGCAAGAACTTCTTGAGAAATTGCCTCATAGGTTACTTCTTCAGTTTCAGGATCGATCACTTTTTTGTCACGCACGAGTAGTGCTGTATCAATTCTTCTAATAACGTTGGATTGATCCTTGACAGTCTCAAATGTTTTACTGTTTTCATAGTTTCTTAGCTCACTAGAGGACTTGGTTTCAAATTGATCTTGTTTTCCTGAGTTTTGATTGGTCGCAGATCCAGCTTGATTTTGATCTGTTGTTAATGCAGCCTCACCGGGAGGTTGGTTTGAAATTGCACCAGGAATACCAATCGCTTCCTTTTTTGCTGTTACATTGAGCGAGCTCTGCTCGCTCACAGGCGCAGACGAATTTGGATCGACTATTTCTTGAGAAACTTCTCGACGAGTGAAATCAATATCAATGTTTACTTGTGCCGTCACATTTGCGGAGCCAACAATTGGACCAACCAGACTCTGAATCCTATTTTTGTAGATATTTTCCAACCGCATTCTGTATTCTAATTGGCTATCTGCTAGCATTTGATCGGGATCATCAGGCGAATTAGAAAGTAAGTTTCCGAATTGATCAACAATTGAAACGTCATTTGGATTCATGTTAGGTATAGAAGAAGAAACAAGATTTGTGATCGCCAAAACTTGTGTTTTATCTAATTTTCTTCCGCTCTTAATATTCACAAATACTGACGCGGTTGGATTTGCCTGATCACGCACAAATACTGATTTTTCAGGTATTGCCAAATGAACACGCGCAGCCTTGACGGAGCTTATTTCGGCAATTGATTTTGCAAGTTCAAGCTCTTGTGCCTGACGAAGTTTCATCCCCTCAACAGACCTAGAAACCCCCAATGGAAGGTTATCAATGTTATTTGTATCCCCCGAAAACTCAGGAAGTCCCTGTGCGGCAAGTGAAATACGTGATTGATGATAAACCTCAAGTGGAACTAAAACGTCTCCAGTTGCTGGATCTAATTCAACTTCAATACCCATGTTAGTGAGCGAGGAAATAATTTTACCTTTTTCAGCTTCTGGCAATGAAGAGTACAACGTCGTCATTTCTGGCTTTTGCATACCCCAGTATAAAACCAAAGCAGCAACAACCGTTATCGTGGCTAAAAGCGTTGGGAACGCTCGCCGAAAACCTGGCTGATCTATGCCATCTCTAATTTTTGCGACTGCGCCAGATGAGCTAGCCAAAAGACTATTTTTGTCTCGCGACTGGTTCGTATTGGTATCAAAATTGTCTACATTTGCCATGGTCTAACCTATCAAACGGGCATATTCATAATGTCTTTGTATGCACTGAGCGCCTTATTTCTAACATTAAGGGTCAACTGAAATGCCAAAGAACTGACTTGTTGACCCACCATAACTTTAGTAAGGTCGTTCTCTGTGCCTAGTTCATAATTTTGTGCTAAATTTGCAGCCTCGTTCTGGGCCTTGGAAACATCGTTGATACCAGCCTCAAGGCGCTGAATGAAACTCACATCAGATTTTTTTTCACTTACTTCAACATTTCGTAAAAGGTCACTTGAGAAATTATTTTTTACGACTGGATGAGCAAGTTGTTGGTGTGCGATTTTCATACCTGCACCTCATTAATTTTTTGATCTTTGAATTTTGCTGCCAGTGCCTCTGCCGTATTCAGTATTTTTGAGTTACCAGAGTTATCAAATACTAGGTCTTGTCCTTTTATAACGCCGGAAGAGCATAAGAGCATCGCACGTTGAATGACATTAAATAATTCGCGCACGTTTCCTGGCCATTCATAGTCCATCAATAGTTCAAAGGCACCATTAGAAATTTCAGTCTTCTCAGTGTTACTTTTGTCTAGATTAAAGAGAAAATGCGCTACTATTGCCGGAATATCCCAAATGCGCTGATTTAACGCGAGAGTGTTAAATGGAAAAACGTTCAAACGATAGAAGAGGTCCTCTCGAAAATTTCCTGCCTTAACTTCGTCATACATATTACGATTAGTCGTTGCCAAAATTCTAACGTTAACTTCATGTTCCTTGGTGCCACCAATCGGCATGACCTTTTTCTCTTGAACAAATCGTAGCAGTTTTGATTGTAGCGCCAGGGGCATTTCAGAAATTTCATCGAGTAACAGCGTTCCGTTATTAGCTGCGCGGATCAAGCCAGAATTCGACTGCATCGCACCCGTGAAGGATCCTTTTTCGTGCCCAAATAACGTCGATTCTAACATTTGATCTGGGATAGCCGCACAATTTACAGCAAGAAATGGCGCATCACGACGTTTTGAAAAATTATGAATTAAATTAGATGCAACTTCCTTTCCCGTCCCGGTTGGACCGTTAATTAAAACTGTTACGTCACTCGTTCCCAGTTTTTTAATTAACCCAATTGTATCATGAGATTTTACGCCACACGGTAAATTCGGTAATTTTTCGATGATAAATTCCAAGATATAATTCAAATAATATTCTGTAAGAATTTGATTGGAAGTCTTGCAAATAGGGACTTGCACCTCAATGACACTACCGTTTAAATATTCATTCACCAAAAACCGTGGAGTAGAAAACTTTATGAATATCGCTTTAATTACCTTACGCGCACGCAATTCACTAAGCAAAAATTGATTATTTTCAACAGCAAAGTCAATCTCTACATCTGTTAGATAAATCGCTTTTGACGTGATCGGAATTTCACCAATTGACCCAACAGGCGACACATTATCCATGCCTCGGGCACTCAATATTTGCACGAACCTGTCAAATAGAACCTTATTTTTTTCATTAATGTACAGCATGGCATAAACCCCCACAAATCAATAGCAAATGAGATACCAAATCATTTTTTATATTTATTTTCAGTAGCTTGTAATAAATCGCAACAGCAGAATAATCCAAGAAAATAGTCAAGATATAATGCTCTTCAAAATTTTGACAATTTAAACTAAACAAAACCGCTCTTGTGACGTTTAATCAAGCACAGGAGGATTTGATATGAACGCTATATTTGCTCGAAAGATGTATGAACAAACAAAGGCACGGTCACTTTCAAACGAAAGTCAAAACATACTGGCAATAAAAATCTGTCTTGAGCAATTGATATCGAGTATGAGAGATTTGTCATGTTGTGAGACCATCGAGGCAAAAGAAGAAAACTTACAAGTTGCTTTGTCTAGGATTTACATACTTCAGAAATGTCTGGATTTTGAAAACGGGGGGGAGCTGGCCACTAATTTGTTTAAAGTATATGAGAATGCTCGCAGAGTGATTATAGGTTTTTCGTTCGCAAAAAGCGACCAGATTGATTTAGAGAATTCCATTATGCACATTTCTATGATACTCGATGGATGGAGTACGGTTTTCGATTAATAAGGAACAAGATGGATCGACATAGCCCAAATTTTATGATTGAAGTTGCGGGTGCATTCGTCGCTGAAAAATACTTAATTTCAAGCGCATCAATAGATCTAATTTCTAAAAAAGTTTCGCGATTAATGTCGAATTACTATTTGGAGTTATCTCCTGATTTTTTAGCTGAGATTGCCGAAAACTTTTTGCGGATATTACTGGAAAGTCAGACTGAAAACTCTGATGCTGTTTTGCAGAGTTTTATTTACAATCGAATTATTTTTAGTGAAAAGAATAAAACTCGAAATTGGAATTCAATCTTTTCAAATCCAATGAAGGGACAAAAAGACTTAAGTTTTGACTTTGGACTTTCAAAGCGGAACTTTAGGGCATTTGTTTTCCGATTTAAAAACCATAATGAAGCGGTTAAGCCAGACCTCTGGGCATTAAAAGATTTTGAACAAAACGAATTTTTACAAAAATTAGGTCTACTCGAATTTAGTCCTTTCGATTTTTTAGACTAAGCAAGCAAATTTATAACCTGATGCTCCTTAGGTTGAGCAGGCCTTGAAATTGCATAGTATTTCGATCTTGCAATGTTGTGCATG
>RFXU01000176.1 GCA_009921505.1 Flavobacteriaceae bacterium | reverse complement strand
CCATCGCCGTGCCCAATAAAAAAACGGTGCTCCCCGATACTAAAGGATTGTGGCTGATGAAAAACAGGGATGCCGAGTTCGGTTTTAAAATAGTCCTTCATCCAAAGGTCATGATTGCCTACAAAAAAATAGATCGGAATCCCGGCATCGCTTAGCTCTGCTAACTTACCCAGTACGCGGACAAATCCTTTGGGGACTACTGTGCGGTACTCAAACCAAAAGTCAAATAAGTCCCCCATGAGGAAAATGGCTGCGGCATCTTTTTGGATGTCATTGAGCCAGGCGACAAAACGCTGTTCGCGCGGTTTGCTCTGCTGGGGAGTGGGCGCGCCAAGATGATTGTCGCTTGAGAAATAAACTTTCTTGCCTTTGGGCAGCGCGATATGTATGGTTTGCTCTGGCAAATCGGCTTGTTTTATGCGTCAGCATGCCACTCGGCATAACTGCTTTCGGTTTCTTGGAGTTTTAACGAATAGAGTCGGACGCCCTCTGGGAGACGGGGGCTTATTTTTTCGGCAAAATCAATGACCATCATTTCACTAGTAGGCTGATAATCTACCAGTAATACTCTGTGTCCACGTTGTTCTAACTCATGGGCCAATTCCACATGAGGGGTGTTTTTATTAAATACAGTAGCGTGGTCAAAGACTGAAACAATTTCTTCTTGAACGATAGATTTGAGATCAGAAAAGTCGATAACCATTCCGAATTTTACATGATTTGGGTCGCTAATGGGTTGACCAACGACGGTTACTGAAAGTTTGTAACTGTGGCCGTGTACATTGCGACATTTCCCATCATAACCGTAGAGCGCGTGCCCGGTTTCAAAGGAAAAAAGTTTGGTTATGCGTATTTCGTTCATGGGGCTAAAGATAATGGTTTTTGGTCTACGAACTAACGACTCGGCCCAGGGGTGTTCTCAAAGAGTAGGGCCAATTAATTTTTCTGCGCAAGCGCCAAAGGATAATAGTCTTTTCGGAATTTTACCATAAGCACAAGGGCTCGGCAAATAATCCAGGCCAAAAGGGCCCACCAAATGCCTTTGAGCCCCCAGTTGAAATAATGAGTGGCGGCGATCCAAGGACCAAAACCAAAAATAGCGGCGATAAACAGGGAATTGCGTAGAAAGGCCATTTCGCCCAGACCTTTGAAAATAGCATCCAAGGTAAAGGCAAGCGCATTAAACGGTTGTATTAAAACTAAAAGAAAAAAGACCCCGTAAAACTGGGGTAAGACCTCCGGGTCTTGGGCAAAAACACGGCCTAAAGGCACATAAGTGAGCCCTCCGATGAGCATGAGCAAACCGGCGATGATCAAATTATACCCATTGACTTTTTTGGTGAGCATCCATAGGTCGAAATACCTTTTTGCGCCCAATAATTTACCGCCGATTAAGTTCCCGGCTGCACCGAAACCATCGATAAAAAAGGCAGAAAACAACCATATATTAATGGCGATTGTATGTGCAGCCATGGCTTCAGGGCTAATCGCATTGGCTTCGCGCACGGCCAAAATCAATACTGCATTAAGGGCTAAAGAACGTAAGATTAGGTGCCCCGTCATGCTCAAAAGGCGACTAATTTCAAAGTGTACAGCCTTGCCCAGATTGAGATTAAGCGGTGTTTTGAGCACATAAAGCCACAGTACAGCCAAAGCCATCAAGATTTGGGCGATCAGGCTGGCCCAAGCGGCCCCTTCAATACCCATGGCAGGAATTGGCCCGAGCCCAAAGACAAAAATAAAATCTAAAACAATATTGATCAGCGCACCGGAACCCGCCACAAGCATTGGATAAAAAGTGTTTTGAAGCCCGCGAAACACGCCAAATACCGCAAAGACAAACAGGGTAAACGGGAACCCCCAAACACGGATATTATAGTAGCTCATGCTGTATTCTAAAACGAGCCCACTGGCGTTAAGCAGCCCAAAAATTTCTTGAACAAAGACCGAGGTGATCAGCAGCACAATAATTCCTAGGCTCACATTGAAGACAATTGCCTGTCCGGGAAAACCGTTTAGGGAATTGATTTTACCAGCGCCGAGATTTTGCGCCACAATCGTAGCAATGGCGCTTCGGGTTTGGGCCAAAACCCAAATTAAGGTCGAGAGTAGGGCCCCGACGACCCCAACCGCGGCTAATGCCTCTGTGGCATTCACAGGAATATTGCCTACCACCGCTGCGTCTGTAGCCGAAAGTATCGGTTCGGTAATCCCAGATACAATTGCAGGAATAGCGAGAGATCCGATATGTTTGAACGATAGGTCTTTCATGGTTGAGCACAAAGGTACGTGAACAATTGCTTGGACAAGCAACTCTTGACCTTTGGGCTTTGCTGAAAGATGTATCTTTAGACTCGAGATTTTGTTTGTGCGGATGCGCGACAGTTCAATGCTATGAAATTTAAAGTACTCTTATTGGGGTTATTCTGTTGTATGCTCATGCCAAAGGCATGGGGCCAGGAGTGTCCTGCGCTTTTGAGTCCGGTTGAGGGGGCTACCAATGTGCCAGTAGAATCAAGCATTAGCTGGGAGCCGGTGGTCGGGGTGACGGGTTATATTATCTCGATTGGGACCAGTCCTGGAGACACCGATATTGTCAACGAGCAACAAGTGGGGAACGATACTAGTTTTACTCCACCTCAGGGTTTACCGGAGCTCACCACAGTTTACGTCACCTTGACTCTGTTTTTTTTCAATCAGGATAATATCGTTTGCCCGAGTCAAGCCTTCACCACGGAAATAATTTCGACCCCTCCGGGGTGTACTGAACTATGGTCTCCGGCCCAAGGCGCCACCAATGTTAATGTGGGGACTTCTATCTCTTGGAGTTATGCGCCCAAAGCCACAGGCTATCGCTTGAGTTTAGGCACCACACAGGGCGGCGGTGAGCTCTTGGATAATGCAGACCTCGGCAACGTCTTTAGTTATAACCCTGCAGCCGACTTGCCGTTTGACACGACGATTTATGCTCAAGTCGTGCCTTACAATAATGTTGGGGTAAATGCTCAATGCTTGGGATCGAGTTTCACCACTGCGGGACAAGGCGCACCGCCGGATTGCAGTAGTTTGATTTATCCTCCCAATGGCGCGGTCAATGTGGGGCTTTCGCCTTATCTTCAGTGGGAATCTGTGCCGGGGGCTTTGGGCTATCGTCTTTATATCGGGAGTTCTCCCTTCAACCCTGATGTTCTCAATGGTGGGGTATTTACCGACAACGCCACTTACGTTTTGAATTTTGAGTCGAACAATACGTATTATGTGACTATTGTTCCGTTTAATGAGGCGGGGGATGCATTGGGCTGTTTCCAGGAGTCGTTTTCAACGATTTTGGGATGTGGGCCTTTTTACGATCCAGATACGGGTGAATTAACGTCGCTCTATCCAGACATTGATTTTCCTGAGCAAATAGGGATTTGCAATAATGAGGTCCCTTTTCGGGTTGAGGTGACGCAGCCTGCCGATGGTTTTAGATGGTATCGCGCACAGGGCTCAGATGAGCTTTTGGTCTCACAAGAAAGTAGCCTGGATCTATATCTAGAGGGGAATTATCGCCTTGAGGCGTTTAACACCATTACCCATGACGGAGAAAGTATTTCTTGTACTTATGTTCAGGAATTTTCGGTGCGATTTTCAGGGCTTGCAACCGTACAAAACACAAGAATTTCTCAGCAAGGCTTGAGTTTTACGGTTGAACTTGAGGTTGACGGATTTGGCGACTATCAATATAGTTTGGATGGAATAAATTATCAAGCGGATCCCGTCTTTACGGGCTTGTCTGACGGAGACTTTGTTTTTTACATCCAGGACCTCGGCGGTTGTGGTGTGGTGGAGCACTCCGTGCGTTTGCGTTTTCCACCCAAAGGCTTTCCGCCTTATTTTTCTCCCAATAATGACGGCATTAATGACCATTGGGCCTATGAACCGCCCTTAATTAATCCGCTTCAAATTATCAGCACGACC
>RFXU01000175.1 GCA_009921505.1 Flavobacteriaceae bacterium | reverse complement strand
TCGATGGATATCTGAATAAAGGAAAATGGGGTGTAAATTATGTTTTCGCCGTCGGGAACGGATATGACGAGTGGAGCATCGATGGATTTGGTCACGCCGATATCAATGAAAATAAAGCCATCAATGGTCGTGTTTCTATTTTTCCAGGGTTTGGAGAAAATTTAAACATCGGTATGAGTTATGGGCAAGGTTTATTTGCTCAGTACGACCATCACAATGTTGATCCAACCAGTCCTGGGATTTACGACCACAGTTTTGAAGCCTTGGGTGTTGATTTAACAGGTCAATGGAAAAACTTGAGCCTTCGATCCTATTATATTTCATCTAGCGAAAAATACGTGAATGATCAAGAACAATTTGATTTGCCCCATACAGGATTCATGGCTGAATTAAAATATGACTTTCCCATGGAAGGGAAATTAGGCGTCAATACCATCATACCAAAATTCAGATTCGACACACTGGACAAAAGCCAATTTATTGAGGAAACTTCAGATGAATACAAATTAGATAATGACCGTCTTATTGCCCGAATAACCGCTAATTTCTAATTTACATTTTGCCCCCTTAAAAATCTCACACTACTGACCTACATGCTAAAATTTTTAGCGACCATACTTGTCTTTCTATCCTGCCATTGGACAGTGCAGGGGCAAACTTCTTTACCACTTAGAAAAGAGGCTCCAATTTCTGTTGACTTGTATTGGACCAAAGGGTTCAGCCTTATTGAGGAGGATAGATTCGAAGATCTCAGCAATTTAATTGCTGATTTGACGAATAGTTCACTAGGTAATTGCAAAGGTTTTGATCAGCAATACGATGAACTAATAATGGTCTTTAACAGTAAAAATAAAGCTAAATCTGCAGAAGCATTCACTAAATTTATTACCAGTATCATTATTCTCGAGATACATGCGTTAAATTCGATACCAGAGGATAAGGCCCGTAAAGAATCAATTTTAGGCCTATTTAAAGAGTTAATCGCCATACAAAAGGAAATCAAGGCAATTGACTTCGAAACTTATAGACAACTCGTCAATTGTTTTCGACGATTAAATCAATTGTACACTAACCCCGCACGTCTTAAGGAATTTGTTGATTCACAGCAATTTTTGCTTAAATACGAGCTAAAATGTTAAAAAAAATCGCAAATATCATTGATAGACTCGCGTTGGGGAAATACACTAACGACCTTCTTTTTGCGATAATTTTATTCATCGCTTCGTTTACTGCCATTACTACAATTATTCGAACTCAAGAACGTTCATTGGAATCAGATTTAAAACTTAAATCCGCCCTAATAAAGGACGCTGTAATCAATCAAAGTAAATTAAATTTCCTGCTCAATGATTCTATTGGTTTTTTAGATCTACATAACCAAATTTATGAAACCAGTGATAACATAATTGAGGCAAGTTTTTATGATATCAATGGAGATCTTATTTGGGGACATCTCGAGGATAATCCAAGTAATAAAATATTTGAAATTCCAGAAGGAAAAGATTTTATGGGCCTTGAAGGTTATATTTATTTAAAGTTTCCTGTACTAGACAATACTGACGAACCTTTAGGAGACATACAATTCAAATGCAGTACAAAACAGATAACTGGTGAAATAACCTCTTTAAAAATTCGCCTTTTTGTTCTTTCTTCCATACTCATTATCACGCTTCTTGCAATTTCCTTGTGGGCTAGGAGCAAACTTTTGTCATTGACAAGAAGTCAAGCCTTTACAACGGCACGAGTAGAACTTACTGAAAAAAATAACAGTCGATTAGCAAACATCATTGAAAATCTGCCCAGAGGGATTGCCTTTGAAAATAAACAAGGATACATCGCGCATTTAAATCAAAAGTTTCTTGATTTATTGGGAATCGATACGAAAATTAAAGACGTCCTTGGATTACACTGTAATCAAGCATGTGCGATGTTTGCCTCTGTATTTCCTGAATCTGAACGCTTCGAGGAGCGAACTATTGAGATCGTCAACAATAGAAAAATCGTTACCGATGATACTTTAAAGCTTTTAGATGGTCGCTCTTTAACCCGTCACTATGCCCCGGTATATGAAGATGGAGCATTCATAGGGAACTTGTGGGCTTATGCCGATAACACCATCGAAACGCGCTTCTATGAAAACCTCAGCTTCGAGCGTGAAAAATACATGAATATTATTGCCAACATGGAGATTGGCCTACTAGAGGTAGATAATGATGACCAAATCTTGACGGCAAATAATGCGTTTTTAAAAATGACTAAATACACCGAAGAAGACCTCATCGGAAAAATCGGTTATGAAATTTTGGTTAGCGAAAAAGAGGCTGAACGCATTAAAAAAATGAATGCCACTCGAATTGAAGGCGAATCGAGTATTTATGAGATTGAATACCTTACTAAAGACGGAGAAGTTCGTCATATGATGGTCAGCGGTGGCCCGAATCGCGACATTAAAGGAAATGTCATCGGTTCTATTGGCATCCATCTTGATATTACCAAACTCAAAGAACTAGAAAAACTTCGTGAAGAACTCATCAAGGATCTTACCGAGAGTAATGACGAGCTCAGTAATTATGCGCACGTTGTATCCCATGATTTGAAAACGCCACTAAGATCCATTTCTGCGGCAATGAGCTGGCTCAAAGAGGATAATAAAGACAGTCTAGACGAAATGAGTCAGTCCTATTTGGAGATTGTAGATGAGGCACTTTTGAAAATGGATAAAATCATTTCAGATACCCTGAGATACTCTGAAATAAAAAGAAAGACCAATACAGATTCTAACGTTGATTTAAATCATATAACGGGGCATTTAATCAACGAGCTCAAACAAAGTTATCCTGAAACAAAGATAGAAATAAACGGAACTTTGCCCATCTTGACAATCAATGAGACCAAGATCATGCAGGTGTTTCAAAACATCTTAGACAATGCCTGTAAGTATAGTGATCCCAGTAAAAAGTCCAGAGTCAAGATCAGTTGTTCGTTAATTTTTGGTTTTTTTGAATTTGCTATAGAGGATAATGGTATAGGCATTCCTGAGGAACATGCGCATCATGTATTTGAAATATTCCGAAAACTCAATAACAACGAAGGATCAAATGGCGTAGGCATGTCGATCGTTAAAAAAATTATTGACTCTTATGGAGGGAAGATTTGGTTTGAATCAGAGGTAGGTAAAGGCACCATATTTAAATTTAATCTACCGCGCTCCTTAAGGTCTGCTACAACTGTTTGATAATTACATTATATTTACAATACTAAAACCTGCTTATGAAGTCAATTAATCATTTAAACAAAATCTACCTGTTTATCCTAACTGTGACCTTTCATTTATCGGTTTCTGGACAATCACTTTACGAAGATCCATATCAGTGGAAAATCCCTGGCGGAAAATATGTAGACCCGGTTTCCTTCTTCTCATTACACGGCTATGTCAATGCATTATATGCGGGGCCCTCGGATCAGTGGATGGAGGGTAGCACCAATGGTTTAGGCTATCCTGGTCAAATGAATATTCCTCTAGCAAATACGAGTTCATTTGGACAAGATGCCGCGTTATGGATTGGCTCTGAGATTGCAGAAGACATCTCTTTAGTTTTAGAAATCCACTTGCATAAAAATGGTTCCGGTCATCATGGAGAATTTGAAAATATTTCTCCTGAAGAGGCAAAAGCTTATATCGGTCTGTTTGTAACTGAGGCTAATTTGCGCTTAAAGTTAATTGACAACTATTTAAACGTTTCAGCAGGGACATTTTGGAGTGTCTTTGGCATCCAAAATAAAGATTGGCTTAGCGCTCAGAATTTATTCAGCACTATGCCGATGGCCTCAGGAGCTTATATCAGTCACTACAACGATATTGGGGTTCGTTTCGATGGATATCTGAATAAAGGAAAATGGGGTGTAAATTATGTTTTCGCCGTCGGGAACGGATATGACGAGTGGAGCATCGATGGATTTGGTCACGCCG
>RFXU01000174.1 GCA_009921505.1 Flavobacteriaceae bacterium | reverse complement strand
ATTCAGTACAGCAATTACCCCGCTTGTGGCTGAGGCCGAAGGAGAAGGTAATTTCTCCCGCGGCAAGATCGCTTTTAAGCACGGACTGGTCCTTTGTACTTTGCTGGGGCTCATGCTCTTTACCTCAGTGTTTTTTGCCAAACCGCTCATGCATTTAATGAAACAGCCGGAAGAAGTTGTTATTCTGGCCATGCCTTACCTGACGTATGTGGCGATTTCTTTAGTGCCCCTGATTATTTTTCAGGCGTTTAAACAGTGCAGTGACGGACTCTCATTAACGCGCTACCCCATGTACGCGACTTTAGTGGCCAATGTGGTTAATGTGGTGTTGAATTACTGTTTCATCTTTGGTCATTTTGGGGCCCCTGCCCTTGGCGTGGTAGGCGCCGCCATCGGTACTTTAGCTTCTCGAGTAATTATGATTTGGGTACTCTGGTGGCTGTTAGCACATCATCAAAAAGCCAAATGGTATGTGCGTCATTTGCGTTTTAAAATATTGAGTTCAAGGGTATTTAAAAAGATTCTAAGACTGGGCTTTCCCTCAGCCATGCAAATGTTTTTTGAAGTAGTGTTTTTTACTGCTGCCATCTGGCTTTCTGGCTTACTTGGTAAAAATCCACAGGCGGCCAATCAAATTGCCTTGAATTTATCCTCCATGACCTTTATGGTGGCTATGGGTTTTAGCGTTGTAGCGATGATTCGGGTAGGAAACCAAAAAGGTAAAGGAGAATTTTCTGAACTTCGGAGAATAGCCTTTTCAATTTTTCTCTTATCCTTGATTTTTGCCCTTCTCTTTGCCGTGGTATTTTTCACCCTCAATCATTGGTTGCCTACCATGTATTTAGACATGAATAATCTCGATCAATGGGCTGATAATAATGAGGTATTGGAAATAGCCAAATCACTTATCATTATTGCCGCTTTATATCAAATTAGTGATGCCATTCAAGTCGTGGCGCTCGGCGCATTACGCGGCTTACAAGATGTATTTTATCCCACAATTTATACGTTTATTTCTTACTGGATTATCGGATTCCCTACCTCCATTTATTTGGGCATGTATACACCATTAGGAATTACTGGAATTTGGATCGGACTGTTATCTGGATTGGTTGCTGCAGCCGCAACTCTTTTATGGCGTTTCAATCGACTCTCCAAGCGCCTCATTGGTGAAGGACCGGCTTCACTATCCATAGAAAATTCTTGATTACCTTTACAACCAAATACGATACCACATGGAACTGCCAAAATTCTTATTAGGAGACAATACCGATACCCCAGACGCGATCTACGTGATTCATACCGAATTCCCTAGGTTTATTATCAATCTTGTCGATGACCAAATTGAGTGGTTCGAAGAATTCGACAGTGAAGATTTAAAGGAACTCGAAGAAGAAATGGCGCGTTGTATCGATCAAGCCTCTGAATTTTACGATCGAGAAATGGCCCATTACGAAAACTCAGATGATTGAGATTTTAGGGGCATATGATCAAGCGCTTTTTGTTTGGATCAATAGTGCCGGGACCCCATTTTGGGATCCGTTTTGGCTTGTTGTGACAAACAAATGGTCCTCTATTCCATTGTATGTTGTATTGCTTTTTCTCTTGCGACAATATTACAGTTGGGGTCAAGTCATGCAAACCTTGGTGGTCTTGGCTGTGATGATTTTGGTCACGGATCAGTTGGCAAATTTGTTTAAATATATATTGGTACAGCGCCCCAGACCTTGTCGAGAGGAAGCCTTACAAGAGGGGCTCAGAATGGTAGCGTCCTATTGCGGTCGTTATGGTTATTTTTCGGCTCATGCCGCTAGTGCCTCGGCCTTGGCTAGCTTTTTGATTCGCTGGATAAGAGATTATAGCGGGCGTCCTCGGATATCGACTGAGGGTTTTATCTCCAAAGTGATGGCCCTGTCTACACTGAGATTTTGGATCGTTTTATTGCTGATTTGGGCAGTGGCATTAGGGTACAGCAGAATCTACGTGGGGGTACATTATCCTTTTGATGTACTTACAGGCTGGATGGTTGGCTTAGTCCTCGGCGGGTTTGTTTTTTATCCGCTACAACGTTGGATGATCCGACGATTTTCTTAATTTGAACGTTCCGCTTTTTTATTTAAGGTGCGAACAATAAAAAAGTCACGCCATAGTCTGGGACGATGGGTTCTTTGACCTGGGCCTTGCGGATTCATATCGTAGCGCTCGATGAGCTCTATTTGATCTTCTTTGAACTGTTTTTTGAACCGAGCCAAATTATCCTGAGAGACAATCACCCCGAAGACGGAATCCTGAGGTTGCATAAATTGATCATCTATGATAAGACCGGGAATCGGCTTTCCGAAATCCCAAACCATTTCTGGAGTAAAACCGCCGAATTCATAAACTTTGATCTGGTTTTCTTGCGCCCACTGGGCCAAAAGACGCATGGGTTTATAATCTGGATTTTGACTCACAGCAGGGGCCAAAGGCAAGCCAAAAAGTACAATAATCAGTATCATCGCAATACTCCCGCGAAAGGCCCATTGGATTTGTATTTTGAAAAGGCCATAAAGAATTAGAACGGCGCTAAGGGCCAGTCCGATGGTCGTTAAAACAAACCAGATTAAATAAGGCTTGAGCGATGTGCCCAAAATTAGCCAAGCAACTGCAGGAAAAGCCAGTCCGACCAGCCCCAAGATCCCAAAGTGAACTTGTAAGGGAATGCGGAGCCAAGGACTCATGGTTTTAAACTGTTTTAAGGCGTAAATCACTAGAAAGCCGATATTAAAGGCCAGTGGAATTAACACAGGCAAAAGGTAACGCGGCTTTTTTTCAGGAATTAATGAAAGTAAGACCAGCGCGCACACAGTCCACCAAAAACTCAGCGCGTAAGCTTTGCCATTAAAAACTCTCGTTTTGAGATAAGGGTAGGCCAGACTCAGTACTGCAGGTATGGTCCATAAACCACTTTGGATGAAAAAACTCCAGTAGTAATAAAAGGGTTTTACATTGTAGTTCGTCCAATTTGTCGCTTCTTTTTCGGTTATGGCTTTTAGATTTTCCGGATCGGCTATATTGATGTACGCATGCCACCAAAGTGCCGTGATGAGACTGACCACTACCACTAGAGTTAAAGGACCAATATTTGCTTTTAAATGGCGTAATCCAGAGACAATAGCTTTGGCTAGAACCAGGGGTAAAAACAATGCGTAAATAGAAACTGGACCTTTACTCATAAATGAGGCACCAAAAAATATTCCGGTCAGCAGCGCATACCGCCATTTGGATTTTGGGTGCTCAAAAAGCTGATACAAACAAAAAATTCCCCCCATCATAAAGCTATGGGTGAAAATATCCCACTGGCCGTTTCGTCCGGCAAATACCATATAAAATGAAGTCGTGAGAATCAGTCCAGACCAAAGGGCATAAGCTTTATTTCGAGTAAATTTTAAGGCTAATGCATAGCTAATCATTACGGTAAACAGCCCCATAATTGCGGCAGGAAGGCGCAGTGCGGCAATATTCTTTAGGCCAAAAATCAGAGCTGAAAACGCAGTAAGCCAGGTGGGTAATGGGGGTTTTTGGTAACGTGGTTCTCCATTTATTGTGGTTAATAACCAGTTGCCGTCTACGATCATTTCTCGGGCCGTGATAAAATTTCGGGCCTCCATAATGTTGATGAGCAAAACATCTAAATGCGCCACAAAAACAATGAAGGACACGCCAAAAAGTAAATAAGCTGCGTACTTAGTCCCCTGATTCATTTTTGCCGATAAATAAGTTGCGTAAATAAATGATCAAACCGCTGCCGTGTCCGACAAGTAGGACTGGGTCTTTTCGCCATAGCGCATAAGCGATAATCATGATCGCTCCTAAGGCGCTGAGTCGCCAAAATCCTTTAGGCAGATGGGAGGTTTTGCGCTGCTCCGAATACCACCATTGATAGATAAATCTAAACGTAAAGATTAGCTGAGCAGTCACGCCAAGCCAAAAAAGCCAATCGGGAATGGC
>RFXU01000173.1 GCA_009921505.1 Flavobacteriaceae bacterium | reverse complement strand
CCATAATATCCATTCATAAAAACACCGCAATCTACCGCGACGACATCCCCATCTTCTAGAGGTTTATCGGTGGGAAGCCCATGAACCACTGCTTCGTTTACCGAAGTTAGAAGGGTAGAGGGGCAACCATAAAGCCCTAAAAAGCCTGGTTTGGCTTGGTGATCTCGAATAAAGGCCTCGGCCATGGTATCCAAGGCTTTGGTGGTGACACCCGGCTGAATTTCTTTGGCCAACATGCCTAAGGTTTTAGACACCAATCGCGCACTTTGGCGCATGAGTTCTATTTCTTCCGAGGTTTTTAATTGAATCATAGTGTATTAAGCCTTGTATTGTGGATATTGGGTGACAGCCTGGGTCAGAGCATCAATGCGCTGACTACCGATGAGAAATTTTTTGCCTGATTTTAAGCGTATCGCAAGTCCTTTGGCCCCGCGCATATTGTAAACCGTGCCGTATGCTGTAAAAAGGCGAATCCCCCAACCCCCGACAAAACCATAATGAACGACATCGATGGACTGGATTTCTTCCCAGGAGTGAAACTTTGTTTTAAACGGGACAAAGCGCATATAAATCCCCTTGTCGTCAATACGGGTATACAGACGCATCCATCGAAAAAACAAGAGCATCCCAAGGTTAAAGAAGTTAAACCCTATAATGCCAAGGTTGTTCATGGGTTTTGAACCAAAGGGAACATCTAGAATTAATTGCTGAATCATTCCATAAATACCAACCCCAAAAATGGCCAATAGTAAGGCCCAAAGCCACCATTGGTTGAATCGTTGCGATTCTATGAAATTTTGAACTTCATTATTCTGCATAAGCAGGGGTATAGGGCTGTTGTTTTAGAATTTTTAGTATGTCCTTTTCTAAAGTTTCTTGGGTGTATTCCACGATGCGGTTAAGCTCTGCGCCATCTTTAAAAAACATTATGGTCGGAATAAATTCGATTTCGTAATCGGCCTCATAATTTTCTGGGGTGTCCTTATCATGAGTCATGGCAATAATTTCCAGTTGACTTTGATCGAACTCGGTTAAATTAAGTAATTTCATTAGTGCAGGAACCTCGCGCTGGCTGTCTTCACACCACGTCCCCATAAATACTTTAATATAACACGATTTCAATAAGGGCTTGATTTCCTCAATTACTGTCATGTCCGGGGTGTAGGCCTTAGTGTTTTCCTCAAACCACAAGGAATAGGGCTCTTGGTTCAGCCCTTGTGCATTGATGGGGCCCAAAAGCATCATGCCGCCATCAATGGTGTCTGCAACTTGTTTGTTAAAGTTCCACTCGGAAAAGCCGGTATTTTCTCCAGCTTGTTCTAAAGTCGCGCTATTTTGTGACTCTTTATTTTCGGAGCCTTGTTTTGAGTTGTTACAGCCCAAAATCAGGGTGCTAAATACCAATAGGGTTAAAAGATAAGTTTTCATAGTTTAATCGATTAGTGGAGATTGAGTCATGGCTTCAGGGATGTCTAGATCCATTAGTTTTAAAATCGTCGGAGCGATATCCCCTAAAACACCAGAACGAATATATTTAATGCTTTGGTCTACTAGAATAAGCGGCACAGGATTCGTCGTATGCGCTGTGTTTGGGCTTCCATCAGGATTGATCATGGTTTCACTATTGCCGTGGTCTGCAATGATCAGGGTGCTGTAGCCATGTTCTAAAGCCAAAGGCACAATTTGTGACACGCATTGATCCACGGTTTCACAAGCCTTAATGGCAGCATTTATATCTCCTGTGTGGCCCACCATATCGGGGTTGGCAAAATTCAAACAAATAAAATCTGCATTTTCCTGGGCTATTTCAGGCATAATTTTATCCCTAATTTCAAAAGCACTCATCTCTGGCATTAAATCGTAGGTCGCGACTTTTGGAGAGGGACACAATATGCGATTTTCTCCGTTAAATGGCGTTTCTCTTCCGCCATTAAAAAAGAAAGTAACATGGGGGTATTTCTCCGTTTCCGCAATACGGATTTGGGTTTTACCCGCCTTGGCAATCGTCTCGCCTAGGGTGTCTTGCAAATTATCCTTGTCGTAGACTACTTTGATGTTCTTGAAGGTGTCGTCATAATTAGTCAACGTGCAATAATAAAGATCAAGGGGCTTCATATCAAATTGCTCAAATGCAGTTTGGCTCAAGACCTGGGTTAATTCTCGACCTCGATCCGTTCTGAAATTGAAAAAAATGACCACATCACCAGATTTGATTGTCGCATCAACTGGATCTGAATGATCCGCTAGAGTATTTTGAACTACCATGGGTTCAATAAACTCATCAGTAATGCCTTTGGTATAAGAATCTTCAAGGGCGGTTATTGGGTCCGTGGTGATTTGACCGACGCCATGGACCAATAGGTCATAGGCTTTTTTTATGCGCTCCCATCGCTGATCACGATCCATGGCGAAATAACGACCAATTAAGCTCGCCAGATGGGCCCCAGTTTCAGCCAAGGTTGGTTGCAGTGCTTGGACATAAGTCGGGGCACTTTTTGGGTCTACATCTCGGCCATCTGTAAATCCGTGTACTAATATATTGGGCACTTTTGCTTTAGCCGCTGCCTTGATTAGGGCTTTTAAATGATCGACATGCGCATGTACCCCTCCGTCCGACAAAAGCCCCAGGAAATGAATGCTTTTGCCATTTTGTTTGGCGTAATCAAAGGCTTTTTGTAATTCTGGTTCTTGATCGATACTTCCTTGTTCAACCGCACGATTTATTTTAGCTAAATCTTGGTAAACAATGCGCCCAGCTCCTAAATTCATATGACCCACTTCACTATTGCCCATTTGCCCATCGGGTAGGCCAACATGAGGTCCATGAGTCAGTAACTGAGCATTGGGGTATTGATGCGGTAAGGCATCCATAAATGGTGTTTTGGCTTGAGCCACGGCTGAGACCTCTGGGTTTTGGGTCATTCCCCAACCGTCTAAAATCATCAAAAGTACCTTTTGGGACATGGATTGTATTTTAAAGCGCAAAGATAAGCATTAAGCGTCGTTCAATCTAAAAGTAAAGGGTTGATATCCAGGAGGTGATTTTTTCTGTAATCGGCCAAAAAGGAGCCGCTAATTACTGAAGCACCAAGAATTTTTTCTTCACCAAGGATGGCTTCAAGGTCTAGATCCATAAACGCTTTGAGCATGGGAATAGACACAGGGGCATAACTGTAATGCCAAGGTTCATGGGCAAATCCTTTTCGATCTGGATGATTGGTGTAAACCTCGTAAAAACCGTAATCTGCAGCGTGCGTCTCGAGCCATTGTCGTAGAGGGCAAAACACGCCGCTACCATAAAAATGTTCTGCCTCTAAGACCGAATCCGGAGCGGGAACCCCACCGTCGATGAGATCCAGATCGGTGCCCCAGTGGTGTCTTGAGGTCCCCGGAATGGTAGAATATTCTATGATCCGATTTACGGCCTGCTCAGGGGAATCTCCACCAGCGATGAATCTCTTGTATTTGCTTTCAAAAATTTCTTTTTGACGGTCAAAACTGCGAAAGGCCGATACCACTTTGATCGCTATACCGTCTTTTTTTGCGGCCGCTTGCATCAATCGAAGGGCCGCAGCTGTATCGCGCTGCATCGTCGTTAAATAAGTGTTTCCGACCAAATCTCTTGGGGCTTTGCCAATCAATTCTTCAGGGGTATAATCTTGAATGTTGTCTTCAGCCCAAAGCTTGCCTGGGAGCAGAAGTGCGGTGGCACTCGAGCCGATCAATTTTAGAAACACCGATCTGTTCATGAGTTTAATCATGGGCCTTTTGAAGGGTTAATTTTTCTTCGGTATTTATGTCATAGCGCGATTCATTCGGGGGAAATACCACAGCAGGGTGGGCTCCTTTAACGGTGATTTCAGAATCCATTACACGAAGCCATGTTCCCTCGGGTATGCCGACTACTGGGACTTTTTGTTGACACTGAAATTCTCTAATTCTCGTTTCTCGAGTTTCGCCCATATGGGTGCTGTTCTTTTCGGGTTCGATATAATGAACGTT
>RFXU01000172.1 GCA_009921505.1 Flavobacteriaceae bacterium | reverse complement strand
GTCAATCTAATCGCTAATTTAAAAAGCAATAGAGAACCATTACGACGTGATATTATATCGACTTCACGACAAATCCAATGGCTCTTAAAACAAGACAATAGTCCCGAAAAAACAGCCTTAAACAAGTGGCATAAGCATTATATTGCTCAAGTAGATCCACTGTACAGCGAACATCTTTATTCTGAACAACCCAACAAAGCGATCAATATAAAGGCAATCGCCCCAGAATACAACGATAACGCAGAGCTTGTCGATGGTCGTTTGGTCCTTCGTGAGAACTTTAAAGAAATTTTTCAAAACCATCCAGAGGTATTAATTTTTGGTGAGGACAGTGGAAAGATTGGGGATGTCAACCAGGGGCTCGAAGGGATGCAAGAAGAGTTTGGCGAAGTACGCGTGAGCGATACAGGAATTCGCGAAGCTACGATACTCGGTCAAGGCATTGGACTAGCCATGCGTGGGCTGAGGCCTATCGCTGAAATTCAGTACCTAGATTATGTCTTGTATTGTTTGCAAACCATGAGTGATGATTTAGCCACCCTGCGCTACAGAAGTTTTGGCAAACAAAAAGCCCCCCTTATTGTGCGTACCCGCGGACATAGATTGGAAGGCATTTGGCACAGTGGCTCTCCAATGGGTGGTCTGATTCATTTACTTCGTGGAATGTATGTTTTGGTCCCGCGCAATATGACTCAGGCGGCAGGCTTTTATAACACATTACTTCAAAGTGATGAACCTGCATTGGTTATCGAGAGTCTCAATGGTTATCGCCTCAAGGAAAAATTACCCACGAACTCTGGAACCTATCGCACACCCATTGGCGTAGTGGAAACCCTTAAATCTGGAAAAGACCTAACGGTGGTTTCCTACGGGAGTACATTGAGAATTGTGGAAGAAGCAGCGCATAATTTGGAAAAAAACACCGGAATTTCTGCCGAAGTTATCGATGTGCAATCACTATTACCCTTGGACATTAATCAAGATATCGTAAAAAGCGTCGCCCGGACAAACCGATTGCTCATCGTGGATGAGGATGTTCCAGGTGGAGCCTCAGCTTATATTTTGGAGGAAATTCTAGTGCGCCAAAATGCCTATCAATGTCTCGATAGCGCTCCTAGTGTACTTACAGCTAAAGCACATCGACCAGCCTATGGCACCGATGGAGATTATTTTTCAAAGCCATCTTTTGAAGATATTTACGAACGCATGTATGCCATCATGCATGAGGCAAATCCGAAGCTGTACCCGAGTTTAATTTAAACCTCCCGGCCTTAAGGCAGCCACTTTTTCTCAAAATTGGGTGGGCGTTTTTCCAAAAATGCATCTCTACCTTCCTTGGCTTCATCGGTCATGTAGGCCAGTCTTGTCGCCTCTCCTGCAAATACTTGTTGGCCCACCATGCCATCATCAGTTAAATTCATCGCAAACTTGAGCATCTTAATGGAGATCGGTGATTTTTTTAGGATTTCCTGAGCCCATTCAAAGGCCGTTTGTTCGAGCTCATTATGAGGGACTACGGCATTAACCATCCCCATTTCATAAGCCTCTTGAGCAGAATAATTTCTTCCAAGGAAAAAGATTTCACGGGCTTTTTTCTGACCGACCATTTTGGCTAAATAGGCACTCCCATACCCCCCATCAAAACTGGTAACATCAGCATCAGTTTGCTTGAAAATGGCATGCTCGGCACTGGCCAAGGTCAAATCACAGGTGACATGTAAACTATGGCCTCCACCTACAGCCCAACCCGGCACAACAGCAATAACAGCTTTGGGCATAAAGCGAATCAAGCGCTGAACCTCCAGAATGTTTAATCGATGATATCCATCTTGACCAACATAGCCCTGATGTCCTCGGGCACTTTGATCGCCCCCGGAGCAAAAACTATATACCCCGTCTTTAGGAGAAGGGCCTTCTGCAGAAAGCAACACCACGCCAATTTCCGTGTCCTCTTGAGCATCGTGAAACGCTTCGAGTAGTTCACTCGTGGTCTTTGGTCTAAAGGCATTACGCACCTCAGGACGATTAAACGCAATACGGGCAACGCCTTGACATTTCTTGTAAGTTATATCTTGAAATTCTTTAACTGTTTTCCAAATCGGCTGATTCATGACTGTTTTATTTATAACATTTATTCAAATTCCAGAAGGACCCCTGTTTTTTATTCCTTGTCCAGTAAACTGATACCTTCCGGAGTAATACTGATCTTTTTCTCCTTGTACAGCGTGCCAATAGCTTTTTTAAATAATTTCTTACTCATACCTAATTCTTGACGAATTAAATCCGGATCGGATGCATCACTCAAAGGCAAAAACCCGCCTGCCGCTTCAAGCTCCTCAAGAATATAAGCAGCATTCGGCTCTATGCTTCTATAACCCATAGGCTGTAACACGATGTCGACTTTTCCATCTTCTCGGACTTTCTTGACATAAGCCGTCAATTTGTCGCCAGAGCGAATATCTTCAAAAATATCGTCGATATAAATAAGTCCTTGGTGCTTTTGGTTGATAATAACATTGGCGCCTTTTTCTGTAAGATGCGTCACGAGTACCTCACATGCATCAAATTTTTCAAGGGTCATTCCCTCTTGGGTTAAGAAGCGATTGGTTTTACTCGAACCCACTAATCGATTCGTTTTTTGGTCGAGATAGAGATAAACAATATACCAATGCCCGACCTTCATCGGACGAGCTTGCTCGCGAAAAGGCACAAAAAGCTGCTTTACCAAGCCCCAATCCACAAAGGCCCCATGTTTATTAACATCACAGCAGCGCAAATAACCAAATGTATTTAAGGTTAAAAATGGCTCTTCGGTAGTGGCTATAGGACGCTCTTCATTGTCTAGATAAACAAAAACATCCAAGGAATCGCCAATGCGAAACTCTTCTGGTTTATACCGATTAGGCAGCAAGACTTCTTCGTCTTGTTCATTACCTAAAAAGAGTCCTGGTTCGGTCTCACGCAGTATGGTTAAAGTATTGTATTGGCCTAGATTCATAAATGAAATTTAAAATTGTGAAGCGGCAGTTCCTGCATTTACTTTTAAGGTGTCAAAATACTCATTCAACACCTGATCATTAAGTGTGCTTGGAGTAAAAACTTCTAAAATACGAGGAGCGTTACTGGGGTTAAAAAATGATTCTAGAATACTTTTTAAAGCGTTTAAATTGTGTGCGTCAAAATACTCGAAGCCAAATTCACTGGCCATCAGTGATGCATTTCGGCTATGAGTCGTCTCTAAAAACGTTTCGAATGGTTTAATTTCTTTGGCTCCGGGCAGGATTCTAAAAATCCCACCACCTTGATTATTAACGACAATTATTCTCAATGAGTTCGGCGTATACTTTTGCCAAAGGGCGTTGATATCGTAGAAAAAACTTAGATCTCCGGTAATAAAAACTGTAGCTCTATTTTGGGTATCCTCAGCACTTATGGCTGCGCCAATAGCAGTACTCATGCTCCCTTCTATACCGCTTGTCCCTCGATTACAATAAATGGCATGCGTTGGATTAGCCGCAAATAATTGCGCGTAGCGAATACTGGCACTATTGGCCAATTGGAGATTTATGTGGTTGGGAAGATGTTCTAAAATGGTGTGATGAACCGAAAAATCACTAAACGGCGCGCGATCAACAAAAGATTTATGGCCGTTTAAACGGGCCGCTTTTAAACTCAGCCAAGTCATTTTAAATGGCGTAATTCCTGACTCAACTTGAGCAGAAAATTCCATCACTTTGCTGAAAAATTGATTGGGCGCTAAATTAATGTGTTCTTTCAGTGCAAAGAAGGTGTCATTTGGCCGTTCATTTCCGATATGCCAATGACACTGAATGCCCATAGCACGCAATAATTTCTTAATGCGCTTCGAGACGATCATCCCTCCTAAACTGATCAGTAAATCAGGTTTAAATTCATGTATTCGATTCATTGGGAAATCCGTAATGACCTGATCAATACCCGATATAAATTCTGAATCATGCACATTGGCCAAAGTTTCGGTCAACACAATGATACTAGGATC
>RFXU01000171.1 GCA_009921505.1 Flavobacteriaceae bacterium | reverse complement strand
ACAAGGCGCTTGATATTTTGACCTTATCGCGTCATATGTCTTATCTCTACACTGAGGACCTCATTGGCCCGGAAGATCATGGCCCTGAGGACAAAGAAATTTACTTTACAGGGGACATTATTCAGCAATCCTATAGTTTGGTCCCGGAGATTCTGCGCGCAGAAAATCAACCTTACGCCGAAGACAAAAGACGATATGCCAAACGGGTTAAATTGTTGACAAAAAAGCTTTTCTACACCTGTGATCGCCTTGAAAATAGCTCGGTTCAAAGCAAAGAATTTTTACCTCTTTTTAGAAAGGAACTCAGACAATTCCGCAAACTACAGCGCACTTGGGCCCTTATGCTATAAACTGAGCTACATATTTCGGCGGTATTGCCCCCCGACATCAAATAATATCCGCGTAATTTGCCCTAATGACGCCACCTTGACGGCCTGCATGAGTACAGCAAACAAATTTTCATTGTATTTAGCCGCCACGGTTAAGGCCCCTAAGGCTTCTCTGAGTTGTGCGTCCTTGTTTTTGTGCAAGGCGCGAACAGTGTTGATTTGAATCTGTTTCTCTTGCTCGGTAGCCCGAATTACTTCAGAAGGAATTATGGTTGGAGAACCTTTGCTGCTCAAAAAGGTATTGACCCCAATGATAGGAAACTCCCCGGTATGCTTTAGGGTCTCATAATGCAAACTTTCCTCTTGAATTTTTCCGCGTTGGTACATGGTCTCCATAGCACCCAGGACTCCTCCTCGCTCCGTAATTCGATCAAATTCTATCAAAACGGCCTGCTCTACTAAATCAGTTAATTCCTCGATAATAAATGCGCCTTGAATTGGGTTTTCGTTTTTAGCAAGCCCGAGTTCTTTATTAATGATGAGCTGAATTGCCATAGCGCGGCGCACACTATCCTCAGTTGGGGTGGTTATGGCCTCATCATAAGCATTGGTATGCAGAGAATTACAATTGTCATAAATCGCATAAAGCGCTTGCAATGTTGTACGGATATCGTTAAAGTCAATTTCTTGAGCATGAAGGCTGCGTCCTGAAGTCTGAATATGGTATTTGAGCATTTGTGATCGTGGACCAGCGCCGTATTTTTCGCGCATGGCCTTAGCCCATATTTTACGAGCGACGCGACCGATTACTGCATATTCAGGATCAATCCCATTACTAAAGAAAAAAGATAAATTTGGTCCAAAATCATCAATGCTCATTCCTCTTGATAAATAGTACTCTACATAGGTAAAGCCATTGGACAAGGTGAAAGCAAGCTGGGTAATAGGATTTGCCCCAGCCTCAGCAATATGGTATCCTGAAATACTCACCGAATAAAAATTCCGGACCTTTTGCTCAATAAAATATTCCTGTACATCACCCATGAGGCGCAGCGCAAATTCTGTCGAAAAAATACAGGTATTTTGGGCCTGATCCTCTTTTAAAATATCAGCTTGAACGGTTCCTCGAACCTGGGTCAGGGTATCCGCCTTAATTTTATGATACACTTCAGCGGGTAAAACTTGATCCCCGGTTATCCCAAGAAGTAATAGCCCCAATCCGTTGTGTCCTTTAGGGAGTTCACCGTGATATTTTGGACGTAAGGCTTTATCCGGATAATGAGCCGTAAGTGTCTTTTCTACCTCAGCCTCTAATTGATGTTCTTTGATATACTTTTCACAATTTTGATCAATCGCTGCATTCAAGAAAAATGCCAAAACCATGGGCGCCGGGCCGTTAATGGTCATGCTCACCGAAGTCATTGGATCGGATAAATCAAAACCACTGTACAATTTTTTGGCGTCATCTAAACAACATACCGACACCCCCGCATTGCCTATTTTACCGTAAATATCGGGTCTGAGGTCCGGGTCATGCCCATAAAGAGTTACGCTGTCAAAGGCCGTAGACAATCGAATGGCCGACATGTTTTGGCTCAAATAATGAAATCTGCGGTTTGTGCGTTCCGGTCCGCCTTCTCCGGCAAACATCCGTGTAGGATCTTCGGCGACCCGTTTAAAAGGATACAAGCCTGCCGTATAAGGAAAGGAACCAGGGACATTTTCTTGCATCATCCATTCTAATAAATCGCCCCAGGCCGTATAGCGTGGCAAAGCCACCTTGGGGATTTGGGTCATGGAAAGTGAAGTACTGTGGGTTGGCATTTTTATAACCGTATCCCTTACCTGAAAGTCGTATTCCGGAGCACGATATTTAGCCTTAAGGCTGTCCCAATCCACAATTTGTTGCCATAAATGTGGATCTAAATTCATTTTGACGGATTTAAATTGCCCTAAGAGTTGATCCAACAAACCAGCAGATTCATTCTCACTTGGCCTGCCCTGGATAATAAGCCCCTCTGAACTCAATTTTACCGGGTTTGGTGATAAATGTTCGATTGCTTTGAATAGCCCATATAAGGTTTGGGCCACTTTAGCTTGGGCTCCAGCAAATGTATCGTACTGACGAATCGATTCTGAAATTTCTGAAAGATAACGCGTACGCGCCGGGGGAATAACAAATACCTTTTCTGAATCTTGATCCTGGGAAGAGGCCTCTAGGGGCCAGTCCAGATTCATTCGCTGAATCAACGCCTGCATAATTGCCCCATATAAACGATTCATTCCTGGATCATTAAATTGAGAAGCAATAGTCCCAAATACCGGAAGCTGCTCGCTTGGCGTTTCCCATAAATTATGGTTGCGCATATATTGTTTGCGCACATCTCTAAGGGCGTCCAAAGCGCCGCGTTTGTCAAATTTATTTAGGGCCACCAGATCAGCGAAATCAAGCATATCGATTTTTTCAAGCTGGGTGGCTGCCCCGAATTCCGGAGTCATCACATAAAGCGACACATCACTGTGTTCTAAAATTTCAGTATCGCTTTGGCCTATTCCAGAGGTTTCAAGTATCACCAAATCAAATCCTGAGGCTTTAACTAAATCAAGGGCATCATTGACGTATTTAGACAGCGCCAGATTACTTTGGCGCGTCGCCAAACTACGCATATAGACTCTCGAGGTATTGATGGCATTCATCCTAATCCGATCCCCCAACAAGGCCCCTCCAGTTTTTCTCTTAGATGGGTCTACAGAAATAATGGCTAATCGCTTTTCTGGGTAGGCCGCCAAAAATCGGCGCACGAGTTCATCGACCAAAGACGATTTTCCTGCTCCACCGGTTCCGGTTATTCCCAAGACAGGAACCTGATTTAGATCAGCAGAATTTCGCAGTTCTTCTAAAAACAATTTGATTTGATCGGGAAAATTTTCTGCAGCACTGATGCATTGGGCCACATATTGAGGCTGGTCTACAGAGAGCTTTTTGCGGTCGAACTCAGTTAGGTCTCCTCGCGACTCATCGCTTTTTTCCACCAAATCATTAATCATGCCCTGTAAGCCCATGGCACGTCCATCATCTGGCGAATAAATGCGCGTAATCCCGTAATCCATTAATGTTTTTATCTCTTCTGGAAGGATTACGCCACCACCACCACCAAAAATCTTGATATGACTTGCACCGCGCTCTTGAAGGAGATCATACATGTATTTAAAATACTCCATATGACCGCCCTGATAGGACGTCATGGCAATAGCATGCGCATCTTCTTGAATGGCTGTCGAAACCACTTCATCCACACTTCTGTCGTGCCCCAAATGAATCACCTCTACCCCTGTGGCCTGGATGATCCGGCGCATAATATTTATGGCGGCATCATGACCATCAAAAAGCGAGGCGGCGGTTACAATTCGAATTTTATGTTTTGGACGATAGGACTCTGGTTGCTGCATTGTCAGTTTTTGGGTCGTTAATGGGTATAAATTTACGAATTCATCAGCGAATGGATGATTTTATACCACATTATTCAACCTAAAACACCCTCAATAAACGAGGACTTTAACCCCAACGTTTTGCGAGTATCGCCTTCATTTGCTCTTGAAGTTTCTGAGCTTCTGCAGCTGCAGCTTGAGCAAAATCTTCTCCGCGGCTTGCGTAAATGATTCCGCGTGAGGAATTTATCAAAAGTCCGACCTGGTCATTCAAAGCGTGGGCACAAACCTC
>RFXU01000018.1 GCA_009921505.1 Flavobacteriaceae bacterium | reverse complement strand
CGGTGATTTCGGGTGAGGACCATTACGACCCCCCCTAATAAAATGGCTACTGCCCCGGACTGAAGCATTTGCCACCCTGCGCCGTCATCATAAGCAAAGCTCACAAAAGTAGAGAGAAGAATGAAGCCCCCGTTTACCAAAAAGAGCAGTCCAATTAAATGACCGATCAGTTTGAAGTTCAATTTTGAAAATCCAGGCATTAGATAAATAAATTTTCCACCTTTTTGATGGATTGAGGCATGCAGCAAACCACAACACGATCGCCACTCTGAATTTTGAAATCTCCCAAAGCGATCAATCCCACTTGATTACGCACTACCCCGCCGATTATCGCTGAGCGAGGAAAATCTAGATCTTTAATGCGCTTGTCACAAACCTTGGATGAGGGAGAAACCACAAATTCTAACAATTCAGCATTCATATTATTAAGTCGCGTCATTGCAACCACCTCCCCTTGACGAATATGTCTGAAAATGTGGTTTGCGGCGAGTAGTTTTTTATTGATTAAGGTGTCTATACCTATAGAATGAGAGAGCTGAAAATAATCCATATTCTCAACCAAGGCGATCGTTTTTTTGACCCCTTTAGATTTGGCAACCAAACAAGACATAATGTTCGTTTCGCTATTGCCGGTTACGGCAATAAAGGCATCCATATCAATGATGGACTCCTCTTGTAGAAGCTCCACATTTCGGCCATCACCATTGATTACTAAACAATTTGGCAAGTCGTCAGCAATCTCAAAAGCTTTATTCTTATCGTGCTCAATGAGTTTTACATTGAATTTATTTTGACACAAATCGAAAGCGGTTTTACAGCCGATGTTACTCCCCCCAAGAATCATAACGTCCTTAATCTCATCTCGGACCTTACCGGTAAGTTTAAAAATTTCTTCCACACCTTCTTCTGTGGTGATAAAGTATACCTGATCCCCCTCTTTAAATTGGGTATCCCCTCGAGGAATTACCGTGTATTGTGTCCCAAATCGTTGAATGGCAATCGGCACATATTGTAACTCTGGATAGATCAAACCGACCTCCTTTACGGTCCGCCCAACAAAAGCGGCGGTACGCGAAAGGTGTAGTCCGATCATGGTCAAAGCCCCGTCCTCAAACTCATAAGTATCGTTAAACGCACTTTGATTGAGGAGTAATTCAATTTCTGTAGCGGCTAAAGCCTCTGGAGAAATCAATTCGTCGATACCAAATTTTGTAAATCCCACCTCATCTTTATGTTCTATGAATTCTGTGTTGGCAATACGGGCAATGGTTCGCTTTGCTCCGAGTTGTTTGGCCAAAACACAGGCGGTGATATTTGTAGTTTCGCTAGAGGTGACCCCGATAACCAAATCGGTCTTGCCTATTTGAGCTTCTTTAAGCACCGAGATTGACGTCGCATCACCACGGATAACACGTATATCAAGATGGGTATCGGCATAATTGAGTGAATCGCGATTAGTATCGATCAGTGTAATGTCTTGAGATTCAAAAGACAATAATTTGGCCAGATGGAATCCTACTTCTCCTGCCCCTGCAATGATAATTTTCATAGAAAAGTCTAAACGCTTGCGGGACAAAAATACAAAATAAGCAGCACATTAAGGATTTATCCCTTTATAATCGGTGAATAAAGAACCGCCGAATTCAATGAAAAATATTAGTTTTGCCCCCATTATATGGCCGAGAAAATCAAACCATACAAAGAGTCCGCTCTAGACAAAAAAGCGCAAGTCGAACAAATGTTTGACACCATATCTGGAGAATACGATCAATTGAATCGTGTCATTTCCTTTGGCGCAGATTTACAATGGCGCAAAAAAGTCGTGCGCTATGTGGCCAATCATTACGGCGAGACCTTACTTGATATTGCTACAGGAACAGGTGATTTAGCCATAGCCTTTGCCAAAAAAACAAAGGCCAAAGAAATTATCGGGCTAGACTTGTCCCAAGGCATGCTCAACCAAGCCATAGCCAAAGTCCAGGGACACCCTTATGCCGATCGACTTCGCTTTATTAAAGGCGATAGTGAAGCGCTGCCTTTTGAGGATAATTACTTTGACGCCATTACGGTTTCCTTTGGTGTGCGCAATTTTGAGCATCTAGAAAATGGCTTAGCCGAAATATATCGCGTTTTGACCCCGGGTGGATTATTGGTTATTCTTGAAACCTCGGTCCCAGAAAAATTTCCCTTCAAACAAGGCTATCATTTTTATTCAAAAGGGATCATGCCAACCATTGGCCGTTGGTTTTCTAAAGATAAATCAGCCTATCGTTATCTTAGTGACAGCGCGGCATCCTTTCCTTATGGTCAAGCCTTCAACAATATTTTGGCAGAAATTGGGTTTATAGTCCAACCCTATAAACCTCAAACTTTTGGTGTAGCCACCATTTATCGAGCGACAAAATGAGATCATTTCATAGCCATATTGTTTTAGTGATTTGCCTGAGTGTATTCCAAGTATCTTACGGCCAGTTGTTTAACAAAGAACGCCTGGCTAATTTGGAGACTTTTGACAGCCGTCCATTGTCTTGGGGTTACTTTTTAGGATTCAACAGCTACGACTTTAAGTTCACTTATAACCGACAATTTGACGATGATAACACAGACGTAGAAGTCGCCCCGCAAGCAGGATTTAATGTCGGGTTAATTGGGGATTTGCGCATAAATGACTATTTAAATCTTCGTCTAGAACCGGGAATTTATTTTACCCAACGCAATTTGACCTTTCCCAGGATTGAAGAAGAATCAGACTACTTGAGAGAAGTAAAATCTACTTATGTTCATTTACCCTTACTGCTTAAAGTTTCAACCAAGCGATTGAATAATTTTAAGCCGTTTATCGTGGGAGGTATTTCGAAGTCTATCAATTTGGGAAGTAACGAGACAAACCCCGAAGACAATTATTTTGGACAATTTAGAATGACCCGAAATACGAGCTATTACGAATTGGGATTTGGCATTGATTTCTACCTCTATTATTTTAAGTTTTCCCCGTCAATTCGAGGCGTGTTCGCCACCTCAGATGAATTGGTACGCGACAGAAACCCTCTGAGTCCATGGACCTCAAATATCGCCTCGATGAAAACCAGAGGGGTATTTATCAACTTTACTTTTCAATAAAACATAACACGCTCGAACCGTTATTGATTGAGGTGCCACTGGTGCAGCAAAATACCGGTAGCCATGGCGACATTTAAACTTTCTGCCCCTTTGGATGGCGCCCCTGAGATACTCAAATGATCTGTGATAAAACGAGCGCGCTGAGGACGTATTCCTTGGCCCTCGTTACCCATTAGTAGGACCCCATGCTTCGGCCAGGTTACATTTGCAAGCGACTGGCCATCGAGTACGGCACCGAAAATCGGTTTTGTCTGCGCTTCTAGCCACTGGTCTAAGGACACATAATGCACCTGAACTCGAGCAATGGACCCCATACTGGATTGAACAACCTTAGGATTAAAGGCATCTACAGTATCTAAAGAACAAACGACATGGCTGATGCCAAACCAATCACAAAGGCGCAAAATTGTCCCCATATTTCCCGGGTCTTGGACATCGTCCAAGGCAACCACCCAGGGAACTTCATCCAAGGCGGTATTTTTTGGCTGCTTAAAAACGGCGAGCCAGCCACTGGGATTTTTCTGCACACTTATTTTTTGCATTTGACGCTCTGTAATGAGCACCGGAGCAACTAAACTATGGGCGCTATCGGTGGGCTGAATCGGTTCAGTGGTATAAAAATGAGTCAATTGAGCGCCAGAATCTAACAGATCTTTAATGAGTTTTTCCCCTTCCGCAATGAACAAATTGTGGAGGTCACGGTACTTTTTTCGGTGTAGACCCGTTATTAATTTTATTTCGCTATTGCTTATCAAATTTATCCTATTTTTGAGGTATTAACACCGATCTCTTGACGCGCTCTGTCACAAAAATATCACTTATTTTAGGATTTCTATTGCTTCAAGCATGCAGTCCCACACGAAGGCTCACCAAAGAGGAACTCTGGCTGGTAGACAATCAAATTATTGTCGATGAACAAGAGCGTAAAGATGCTGAATTATCAGATCTTTTATTACAAAAACCCAATACCAAATTACCTGTAGTGGGTCTACCACTTGGGGTATTGGTTTATAATCTAGCCACACCAGATCCACATGCCCAGTTTGAGCAATGGTTAGCCGCGAAACCTAAAAGAACCCAAAGACTTGAGAAACTCATTTCTAGAAAACAAATACGTGCGATAGACTCGGCCAAAATCAATTTCAATCAATGGCTTAAAAATACCGGAAGTGCCCCAGTTACTATTGATACAAGTAAAGCGGCGCGTTCCTTGGAACAGCTTAAAAAATATTACTACAATCAGGGTTATTTTAATATAAAAGGTCGTTATAGTGTCCTCAAAGACAGTGTTAAAAAAAACAGGGGGCGTCTGCAATATAAGCTTACACGAAACAAACCTTATAAAATTGGTGAGCTAACTTATAAAATAGAATCTCCTCAAGTAGATTCCCTTTTCCGGGCCACTCAAAAAGCTTCCTTTATTCAGTCGGGACAAACTTATGACTTAGCCAATTTTGATAACGAACGAGCACGAATCACACTTCAGATGCGCAATTCGGGCTTTTATTTTTTTGATCAAGATTATGTCACCTTTGAAGCCGATACAAATGGACTGGGACATCGCGTCAACGTGCAATATATTATTCCAAACAGACGAATTAACAAAGGAGACTCTGTAGCGACGACCGCACCTTTTAAGCAGTACAAAATTAATCGCGTTCGAATTATTACCGATCACAGCCCTCAAAATCAAATGCTCCCTTTTAGCGACACAACCTACTATAAAGGGTATGAACTTTACAGTCACGAGGCTTCAAAATATCGTTCTAAGGCATTAACTAACGCCATCGCGATTCTGCCAGGAAGCCTTTATAGTGATATTGACAGGACGGTAACCAACACCCAAATCAATGAATTGCGCAACTTTAAGTACCCAACAATTCATTATAAAGTTGATCCCGATGACTCAACCCAAACCGGACTAATCAGCAGTATTTATTTAACTCCACGAAAGAAATATACCTTCGGAATTGATCTTGATGCCTATACCTCAACCATTCAACAATTTGGGGTTGGATTCAGCACCTCATTTTTAATTCGCAATGTTTTTCGTGGTGCAGAAAACCTGGAAATCTCTGCAAGAGGAAGTGTCGGTTCGTCAAAAGACAATGCCATTAGCGACAGTCAATTTTTCAACACCTCTGACGTGGGTGTGGATGCGCGATTGAGTATTCCGCGTCTTTTATTTCCAATAAATACGCAGAGGATAATCCCTAAGTACATGGCCCCCACTACCGCCATCAGTACCGGACTCAACTCCCAACAAAATATTGGACTCGACCGTCAGAATTTCAATAGCATCTTTAGTTATCAATGGCGTCCGACCAATACACGCAGCAACACTTTCGATTTATTGAACCTTCAATACGTGCGCAATTTGAATGCCGCTAATTATTTCAATGTCTACCGCGCCTCATATCAGCGTCTCAATGAAATTGCTCAAGAAGTCAATTACCCTTTTACCTCAGAGGAACCTCAACTCAGTATTCCTGAAGAGACGAATCTATTTTTGGGCAGCGTTCAAGACCCCCAAGTGCCTTGGAGTTTTAATCCCGAACTCACCCGTGAGATGAATGCCATCGCACAGCGAAAAAATCGACTCACCGAAAACAACTTAATCCTGGCGACAAATTTTTCGTGGCAAATGGATAATCGCGAGGCCGTTAACGACAATAGCTTCACCAGATTTCAATGGAAGGCGGAGTTAGCGGGCAGTTTATTGTCAGGTTTGAGTCAGCTCAGTGGATCAACTGACGCTTTGGGGCGAAGAGAATTTTTTGGGGTCGCTTTTTCACAATACGCTAAGCTGGAGTTAGACTACATCAGACACTGGGATTTAGGCAGTCAAAATGTGATGGCCCTAAGAGGTTTCGGGGGTTGGGCCCTCCCTTTTGGAAATAGCTCGTCTATTCCCTTCACTCGAAGTTATTTTGCCGGAGGGGCGAACGACATCAGAGGCTGGCGCGCTTATGATTTAGGTCCAGGTTCGAGCGGCAGTAGTCTCGATTTTAACGAAGCCAATTTTAAGCTCAGCTTTAACCTCGAATATCGCTTTCCGATTTTTGGGGGATTCAAAGGGGCATTTTTTGCCGATGTGGGCAATATTTGGAATTTTAAAGACGATGTTTTGGATCCCGCCTTCCAATTCAATGGTCTTGAAGACTTAAAAGAACTCGCCGTGGCGAGCGGACTCGGCCTTCGCTATGACTTTGGATTTTTTGTAATTCGATTTGATACGGGATTTAAAACCCATAATCCAGCCCGCCCAGCAAATGATCGCTGGTTTAAGGAATATAATTTTGCCAATGCTGTGTATAACATAGGGATAAACTACCCCTTCTAAACCGGTATTTTTTTCTATTTTTGACCCCTAATCAAAGTTCAAAAATATGAGCCATTCCATAAAGCCAGGAGTGGCCTCTGGTCAGGAGGTCCAAGCAATTTTCCAACACGCAAAGTCAAAACAATACGCTATGCCAGCGGTTAACGTGGTTGGCTCAAATACCGTAAACACAGTTTTAGAAACTGCGCGCGAAGTCAACGCCCCGGTGATCATACAATTTTCTAATGGTGGAGCGCAATTTAACGCGGGAAAGGGCTTGTCCAATGAGGGCCAACGAGCAGCCATCGCGGGGAGTATCGCTGGAGCACATCATATCCATGCACTGGCGCAAGCTTATCAAACTCCGGTGATTTTACATACGGATCACTGTGCCAAAAATCTTTTGCCTTGGATTGATGGATTAATTAGCGCAAGTGAAGAGCATTACGCACGTACCGGACGCACCTTATTTAGCAGTCATATGATTGATCTTTCGGAGGAGCCTTTGGAAGAGAATATCGAAATCTGTAAACGATACCTCGAGAGAATGAGTAAAATTGGGATGACCCTCGAAATTGAACTGGGCATCACTGGTGGTGAAGAAGACGGAGTAGACAATTCAGATGTGGACAGTTCGAAACTCTACACACAACCCGAAGAAGTGGCTTATGCTTATGAGCAACTGATGCAGGTGAGCGATCAATTTACCGTAGCGGCAGCTTTTGGCAATGTGCATGGTGTTTACAAGCCGGGTAATGTTAAACTCACGCCTAAAATCCTTAAAAACTCCCAAACCTATATTCAAGAAAAATTCGGCACTGGGGCAAACCCGATCGATTTTGTATTCCACGGTGGAAGTGGTTCCACTTTGGACGAAATTCGCGAATCTATCGGTTATGGTGTGGTAAAAATGAACATTGATACCGATTTACAATTTGCTTTCACTGAGGGGATTCGCGACTACATGGTAGGCCAATACGAATACCTAAAAACGCAAATTGGCAATCCAGACGGTGATGATCTTCCCAACAAAAAATATTACGACCCTCGTAAGTGGTTACGCGAAGGGGAGATGACGTTTAAGGCGCGCCTTAAAAAAGCCTTTGAAGATTTAAACAATATAGATACCTTGTAAACAAATAACAAGTCCTATGGCATGGTTCAAACGTACAACAAAAGGAATTCAAACCCCGACGGAGCTCAAAAAAGACGTTCCTAAAGGGTTGTGGTATAAGTCTCCTACTGGGAAGATTGTCGATGCAGAAGAGTTGGAACGCAATTTCTACGTAAGTCCGGAAGACGGTTATCACGTGCGTATCGGCAGCAAAGAGTACTTCGAAATTTTATTTGATGACAATAAATTCAAAGAACTCGACAAGGATTTAAGATCTAAGGATACCTTAAAGTTCGAAGACACCAAAAAATATACAGACCGGCTAAAAGAAGCTGAGAAGAAAACAAATCTAAAGGATGCGGTGCGCACTGCAGTAGGGCGATCTATGGGCGAAGACTTAGTCGTAGCTTGTATGGATTTCGGTTTTATCGGGGGCTCTATGGGTAGTGTTGTCGGCGAAAAAATTGCCAGAGCAGCAGATTATGCACTTAAAAACAAAACGCCCCTTTTAATTATTTCTAAAAGTGGTGGAGCCCGTATGATGGAAGCCGCATTATCCTTAATGCAGCTGGCCAAAACAAGTGCCAAATTAGCCCAATTAGCGGACGCTAAAATCCCATATATTTCGCTATGTACTGATCCAACCACTGGGGGTACTACGGCTTCTTTTGCGATGCTTGGAGATATTAATATCAGTGAGCCAGGAGCCCTTATCGGCTTTGCAGGGCCTCGCGTGGTTCGTGACACCACAGGAAAAGAGTTGCCCGAAGGTTTTCAAACCGCTGAATTTCTGTTAGAGCACGGTTTCTTAGATTTCATTTCACACAGAAAAGACCTTAAGAAAAATATCAATCGATACCTCGACTTGATTCAAAATAAGCCGTTACGCACAGTAGTCGAAGCCTAAATTGTTTTTAGCGACACCGACGACTCTTCAAGCAGAAAGGGTTTTGCGCGCTAAGTGTAGCTAATTTATCGCTCGTGGGGCTCGACCCTAATCTAAATTAATCGTGAACTCGATACCATTCACCGTAAGTATGGCTGTGGCATCACAAGTGCCGTCGCCAAAATCGAGTGTCCCGGAAAGATTTTCTTGGGTGATTTGCATCACTCCCGAGACGATATAATCACACAAAGCCAAGCCGCGTACCAAAGGACTTGTTGGGTTGACGACCCCAGTTCGCATAAATCCAGTACTTAAGGTTGTTTCCCAATCGCCCCAAATGTGGTAGACATTGTCAATCCAAGTTCCTGAACCTACACCTTCTACCCATTCGACATAGCGCGTTCCTACTCGATTTGCGGTAACACTGCTTCCACTAAAGGCCACAGTAATATTTTCATTAAGGCTGGACTGAGGGTTACCATTATTATTTTCTGATTCTCTTATGATTTGTCCCCCGCCGGTTACCTGATTACCATTGAAGTAAAAATCTTGATACACATAATCTATGGTACGCAATCCACCGACTCTTGGACCATACTCAAGAACAATTCGACCTGATACCTCTGGTCCACTGAGCAATTGACATGATGGGCCAAAATCAACAATCAGGGTGACTTGCGTGCCATCAACATTGACTTCAAAGTCTGGACAGGACGCGCCAAAAATTGAATTGGGCATACGACCAGGTTCTTCGATATAGTTATATCCACTTTCAACGATGTGCTGTGTGGCTTCAAAAATACCATCGGACTTCGCCGCCAAGGCTGAATCACTCACTGAAACATTAATATCAGGCACACTATCGTCGTTACCAGAGCAAGAAACTATAACAATTGCTACCGCAATGGCAAGACAAATTTTCTTGGAGTACTGGGCAAAGGAATGAGTCATCATTTTAGAGTATAATTAAGTAGTTAACGTCACAAATGGTAAGCAACCGACCCGCTTTTAATGGGGAATGATTGATTTTATTACAATTATACAGATAAAAATAATTCAATTTTGTATTTTCGCGGCTCGATAATCACAAGGTTATCAACATACATAAAAATCATTTAAATAATATTGGCATGTATTTATCATCTGAGAAAAAACAAGAAATTTTTAAAAAACACGGCAAAAGTGCTACCGATACTGGTACTGCCGAAGGTCAAATCGCTCTTTTCACTTACCGAATTCAGCACTTGACTGAGCACCTAAAACGCAATCACAAAGATTTTAACACAGAGCGCTCTCTAGTAAAACTTGTAGGTAAAAGACGATCACTTCTCGATTACCTCATGAAAAAAGACATTATGCGCTACCGTGCTATAGTCAAAGAACTAGGCTTGCGTAAATAAATTTAAAAGGGATACCGTTGGTGTCCCTTTTGCTTTTGCATTCCTGAGAATTATAGCCTAGATTTGATTACTCTTATAGAATGTAAAAATGCTTAAAAAGCTGTATTGAGTTTTTCATTGGTTCGAAACAACACCACAACAACACAACCTTTGACCGAAAATCGGTCAACGACCAATTAAAAGCATCATCTAAGATGCATAAATGAAAAACAAATGATACCTAAAGTATTTAAAGAGGTTATTGACCTCGGGGATGGTCGTCAGATCACCCTAGAAACCGGAAAATTAGCCAAGCAGGCCCATGGTTCTGTAGTGGTTCAGTCTGGTAAATGTATGTTGCTTTGTACTGTAGTTTCTAACTATCAACAAAGCGACGTTGACTTTTTACCACTAACTGTAGATTATCGTGAGAAATTTGCAGCCTCTGGACGTTATCCAGGAGGATTTTTTAAACGCGAAGCGCGTCCAAGTGATGGTGAAGTACTCACTATGCGTCTTGTGGATCGCGTACTGCGTCCATTATTTCCAAAAGATTATCACGCGGAAACCCAAGTTATGATTCAATTGATGTCTCATGATGAAGAGGTAATGCCTGATGCTTTGGCAGGACTTGCGGCTTCTGCAGCAATTCAATTATCTGATTTTCCTTTTGAATGCGCCATTTCAGAGGTTCGTGTAGGACGTGTTAATGGTGAATTTATCATTAACCCATCACGTGCTCAACTCGAGGAAAGTGACATTGATATGGTAATCGGTGCCTCTGCAGACTCAGTAATGATGGTTGAGGGAGAGATGAAAGAAATTTCAGAAGAGGAAATGACCGAGGCGATTAAATTTGCTCACGAAGCCATTAAAGTACAATGTGCTGCTCAGGTGCGCCTGGCTGAAGCGGTCGGTAAAAAACCGACGCGCGAATATGCGCCAGAACGTGAAGATGAGGCTTTAGCCCAAAGAATTCACGACATGGTTTACGACAAAGTATATCAGGTCGCTAAGTCTGGATCAAGCAAGCAAGAACGCAGTGCTGCCTTTGGTGCCATTAAAGAAGAAGTTAAAGCCAGTTTCTCTGAAGAAGAATTAGCAGACTATGGTTCTATGGTCTCTAAATACTACAGTAAAGCGGAAAAAGAGGCCGTACGCGATTTAACCCTTAATGAAGGACTTCGCTTGGACGGTAGAAAAACTACGGATATTCGCCCCATCTGGTGTGAAGTCGATTATTTACCTTCTACCCACGGTTCTGCCATCTTTACCCGCGGAGAAACACAAGCCTTAGCAACGGTAACTCTTGGAACTTCAAGAGAGGCTAATCAAATTGATATGCCGTCATTTGAAGGTGAAGAGACATTTTATCTACACTATAATTTCCCTCCGTTCTCAACCGGTGAAGCCCGCCCAATTCGCGGTACATCAAGACGAGAAGTGGGGCATGGTAACCTTGCCCAACGCGCATTAAAAGGAATGATTCCTGCTGACTGTCCTTACACCGTAAGAGTAGTTTCTGAAGTTTTAGAGAGTAATGGAAGTTCCTCTATGGCGACGGTTTGTAGTGGAACCATGGCCCTTATGGATGCTGGTGTTCAAATGAAAAAGCCAGTTTCTGGAATCGCAATGGGTCTGATTTCTGGACAGAACGGGAAATACGCTGTATTGTCTGATATTTTAGGTGATGAAGATCACCTCGGAGATATGGACTTTAAAGTGACCGGTACTGAAGATGGAATCACTGCATGTCAAATGGACATTAAAGTGAAAGGCTTGTCTTACGAGATTTTGGTCAATGCCTTAAAGCAAGCGCGTGACGGTCGTCTCCATATTTTAGAAAAACTTGTCGAGGCGATTGCTCAGCCTAATGCTGATGTTAAACCACATGCGCCTAAGATGGTGACCACAACTATTCCAAACGAATATATTGGTGCCCTTATTGGACCCGGTGGAAAAGTAATCCAAGAGCTTCAAAAAACGACTAAGACGACAATCGTAATTAATGAAGATCCGGTAACTGAAGAAGGAATTGTTGAAATTTTAGGTACAGATCAAGCGGGAATTGACGCAGTTCTTGCCAAAATTGATTCTTTGACCTTTAAGCCAGAAGTCGGAAGTGTTTACGAAGTAAAAGTGATTAAGATTCTTGACTTTGGTGCTGTTGTTGAATACAATGAAGCTCCAGGTAACGAAACCCTTTTACACGTTTCTGAACTCGATTGGAAACGCACTGAGAATGTTACTGATGTGGTAAACATGGGTGATGTTTTTGATGTGAAATATTTAGGGGTAGATCCTAGAACTAAAAAAGACAAAGTCTCGCGTAAGATTCTTTTGCCGAAGCCAGAAGGTTATGTTGAGCGCCCACCGCGTGATGACAGACGCTCTGGAGGACGTGGACGTGATCAACGCGGGGGTCGAGATAATCGCTCTGGACGTGATGGACGTGATGGACGCCAAAATCGCGATGATCGTTCGGATCGTTCGGATCGCAATAATAGCGAGGATTAATTCATCCAAAATTATTGGCCAATGGCCAACCAAAAAAGCCCGGACCCTTCGTCCGGGCTTTTTTTTTAGGCGCCTACTCCAATAGGCATGGGGGTAAATCACAACCAAATAAACGGATCGTTAAAAATATTTTGAAAGAATTGCGAAAAAAGAACATCTATACTGTAACATTTTTTGAGTTTCTGCGTATAACTCAGTACATGACTTCTTTAAACCTCATTCTATAACATTTCATGAGACAGTTAAAAATCACCAAACAGGTCACCAATAGAGAGACCGCATCACTTGACAAATACCTTCAAGAAATTGGAAAAGTTGACCTAATTACCGCCGACGAGGAGGTTGAATTAGCACAGCGGATTAAAGCCGGAGATCAGCGCGCCCTAGAGAAACTCACCAAAGCAAATTTACGTTTTGTAGTTTCTGTAGCCAAGCAATACCAAAACCAAGGCTTAACCCTTCCTGACTTAATCAATGAAGGAAATTTGGGTCTAATCAAAGCCGCACAGCGTTTTGACGAAACTCGTGGATTCAAGTTTATCTCTTACGCCGTATGGTGGATTAGACAGTCTATTTTGCAGGCCCTAGCCGAGCAATCACGTATTGTTCGCTTACCGCTTAACAAAATTGGAAGCATCAATAAAATCAACAAGACTTATGCCTTTTTGGAGCAGGCTCATGAGCGCCCACCTTCTGCTGAAGAAATTGCAAAAGAGCTCGATATGACCATTAATGACGTTAAAGAATCCATGAAGAATTCTGGGCGTCACGTCTCTATGGATGCGCCTTTGGTCGAAGGGGAAGATTCAAACTTATACGACGTTCTACGCAGCGGTGAGTCTCCTAATCCTGATCGTACTCTGTTACACGAATCATTGAGAACAGAAATTGAACGCGCTCTAGAAACCTTAACGCCTCGTGAGGCCGATGTAATCCGTTTGTACTTTGGTTTGGGTAATCAACACCCAATGACCTTAGAAGAAATTGGAGAGACATTTGATTTAACCCGTGAACGCGTTCGTCAAATCAAAGAAAAAGCGATTCGCCGACTCAAGCATACCTCTAGAAGTAAAATTCTAAAAACATATTTGGGTTAATCCCCTTTCAGTGGCATAGGCGATTAATTTTGACCTGTCGCTGTTATAAAGTAACGAACAGTTTTATACTGTTTGTTTTTGATTGATGAGAGCCTCTGGGACATTCCCAGAGGTTTTTTATTACAAAAGACTGTGATTTTGTACTTTTACCAAAACTTCTCACATGGCCCAAACCCTCATTGCCCCTTCAGTTTTAGCAGCAGACTTTGCCAATTTACAGCGCGACGTTACCATGATTAATGAAAGTATGGCCGATTGGTTTCATATTGACATTATGGATGGCGTCTTTGTGCCAAATATTAGTTTTGGTATGCCGGTACTCAAGGCCATTGGCACTCATGCTGAGAAACCGTTGGATGTGCATTTGATGATTGTAGACCCGGATCGTTATATTCAAACTTTCGCAGAATTGGGTGCAGAAATTCTTACCGTGCACTACGAGGCTTGCACTCATTTACATCGCAGCCTACAAGCAATAAAACAACACAGGATGAAGGCTGGAGTGGCCCTGAACCCACATACTCCTGTTGCCCTTTTGAAAGACGTTTTAGGCGATCTAGATTTGGTTTGTCTCATGAGTGTAAATCCGGGGTTTGGCGGTCAAAAATTTATCGAGCACACCTACCAAAAGGTTCGTGAACTCAACAGCATGCGTCAGGAACAAAATGCCAACTTTTTAATTGAAATAGACGGTGGGGTGACCAGTGACAATGCCCTTGCGCTAAAAGAAGCCGGAGCCGATGTGCTCGTTGCCGGTAGTTTTGTGTTTAATGCAAAAGACCCTTTAGCCACTGTAGCCGATCTCAAAAAGATAACGCAATAGCATTGATGCCAGACAAAAAAGACGTACTCATCATTGGGGGAGGCCCAATCGGTTTGGCTTGTGGTTTGGCTTGTCTTGAAAATCGGCTGAGTTTTACAGTCATAGAAAAAGGCGTTCTGGTTAATTCTATTTATAATTATCCGCGTAATATGCGGTTCTTTTCAACCTCTGACAAACTTGAAATTGGTGGTATTCCCTTTATCAGTGCCCAACCAAAACCGAATCGAGATGAAGCACTTGCTTATTATGGGCGCATAGGTGAAAAACTAAAATCAAATCTCGCCCTTTACGAATCAGTACAAAGCATACAAGGCGCGGATCAGGATTTTCGAGTCATTACAGACAAAAAAGTACACTTTGGACGCAAAGTAATCTTGGCTACAGGGTTTTATGATCTTCCGAAAATGCTCGAAGTCCCAGGGGAACTCAGTTCCAAAGTACGGCACTACTTTAGTGAGGGACATCCATACGCCTTCAAAAATACCATCGTCGTGGGGGCAAGTAACTCAGCGGTAGACGCAGCCTTAGAAATATATCGCAAAGGAGGGAACGTTACTATGGTCGTGCGCGGGGACTCCATTGGAGAACGAGTTAAATATTGGGTAAAACCTGATATCGAAAATCGCATCGCCGAAGGGAGTATTAACGCTTATTTTAATAGTCAAATTACCGCCATTAATCCTGATCATGTCACCATAAAGACCCCTGAAGGAGAAAAAATACTTGAGAATGACTTTGTTCTGGCCCTAACGGGTTATCGACCGAATCTCAGCTTTTTAAAAGAAAATGGCATCGCTATTCAGGAAGAAGAATTTCAAAAACCAAAATACAATCCCGAGACCATGGAATCAAATCGACCCGGGCTTTATTTGGCTGGGGTGATCTGTGGTGGATTACAAACACATCTTTGGTTTATCGAGAATTCTAGAGTTCATGCCACCCAAATCATAGAGGATATACGCACCAAGAGATAATCGAGCAAGGCCAAATACAGCGTTTTAAAACCGCTTAAAAAAGGCCAAGGATTTAATGGACCTTTTTGTATATTCGCCCCGAAAATCAGGATCAAAAAAAGTGATCTTAGTAATTCAATGGCCCAGTAGTTCAACTGGATAGAATATCAGATTTCGGCTCTGAGGGTTGGGGGTTCGAATCCTCCCTGGGTCACATCAAGCACAAAACCACGCCAAAGGCGTGGTTCTTTGTTTTGCACAAAAAAAGCAAGCCATTGGGGCTTGCTTTTTTTCATTTTGCACTTGTCCTGACAGCTTTATTTAATCGACATTATCGTGCAAAAAACTATTATTGGAACGCAAATCAAGGTCATCGTCATCGAGATTCACTGTAGTTCTAGAAAGCTGATCATCATGAGCTTTAGCATCGTCTAACTCAATACCCATGCGCTTATACGCCGGTTGACGCTCAATTTCATCAATCTTAGAGGCGCTGTTTCTAAATTTGTAATTAAACTCCTTCATCTTGCGCTTGCGCTCTTCGGTACGCTCTCTTAAAAGTTGAGCAATTGGAGCATTAAGCGGATCTAATGACTCCGGATTTTCCGCAGGGGCCTCCTCAGGTGCCACCTTAGTTTTTAGGGTCATGGCCTCTTCAGTGGCTACCTCTTGATCTACCGCAACTTCAGACTCACTGGCCGCCTCTGTTTCATCTTCAAGGACATAGCGGATCGTTGATTGTTGTGAAGACGAGTGCTCTGCCATAGGCAGCTCATATTCCGGATTTTCTTCAGCGGTGCTCAATTCTTCAAAAACGAGTTCCTCTCCATGAACTTCTATATCTAAAATTTCCTCTGGGATTTGCTGATTAATTGGCAAGTCAAACATCAACATTTGATCATCAACAGTGGTGTTTTCTTCAGCAAAATTTTCAACGGGTGCATGGCCTTGCTCTAGAGACTCATCTACAGAAACGATTTCAAAGTCATGAACTTCAATCTCATTGACTACGACTTGTTGAAATTCCGCCAAGTAACTAATATCGACGTGTTCGACTTGAACCGGTATATTACGGATTAACTCCGTAGTGGGAATATAATCCGCAAAAGGAGACTCAAAGGCTGTGCTGGCCGAAACGTTTTCTAGCGGTTCGACAGGAGATATTTTATCCTGAACAGGACTTTGGGTATTCGCTTTAGGCGCAAAAGACTCTGTATCATCGTCTTCAAAAAGCGTATGACGAATCACCGGGGGCTCTTCCATCTTCGGTAAACGCTGCAATGGCTCAACAGGGGATTCTTTAATGACCGTCTGTTTAGGCGTGTTATCTGTACTGAGATCATAAGCGGCCCGCTGTTCCTCTTCCAAGGTATGTATGATTTTTTTTGCCTCCGTATGAACGATATGATTCTGTTGTTCCGGATCGAAGCCCGTTGCGATCACTGTAATGGCAATGGCGCCTTGGAGCGCCTGGTCTTCACCCACACCCATGATGATGTTGGCACTATGGCCCGCTTCATCCTGAATATAATCACTGATTTCACCGATTTCATCGATGGTAATTTCTTCGGTACCACTAACGATCAAAAGCAACACATTTTTGGCCCCTTTGATTTTATTATCATTTAGAAGTGGCGAGTCAAGTGCTTTTGAAATGGCTTCCTTGGCTCTGTTTGACCCAATAGCCGTAGCGCTTCCCATAATCGCGGTTCCACTATTGGCCAAAACGGTCTTGGCATCACGCAAGTCAATGTTTTGCGTATAGTGGTGGGTTATCACTTCGGCAATCCCTCGTGCGGCTGTAGCCAACACTTCGTCCGCTTTAGAAAACCCAGCCTTGAAGCCTAAATTTCCGTAAACTTCACGGAGCTTATTGTTGTTTACAACAATTAAAGAATCGACATTTTTTCGCAGATTTTCAATCCCAATTTGTGCTTGATCGTTACGCAGTTTACCCTCAAATTGGAACGGCATGGTTACGATTCCAACGGTCAAAACATCTAATTCACGAGCCATTTGTGCAATAATCGGCGCAGCACCAGTCCCTGTACCCCCACCCATTCCTGCGGTGATAAAAATCATTTTGGTATTGGTCGACAGCATGGCACGAATTTCTTCTACCGACTCTACGGCTGCTTGTTCACCGATTTTAGGGTTGGCTCCTGCCCCTAGCCCTTCGGTCAATGATACACCAAGCTGAATTTTTACGGGCACTGCACTATTTTCTAGGGCTTGTGCATCGGTATTACAAATGACAAAGTCAACGCCTTTTATGCCTTGACTAAACATATGGTTGATTGCATTGCTACCGCCTCCACCGACACCGATGACTTTTATGACATTCGATTGATTTTTTGGAAGGTCAAATGAGATATTATCAAACTCTTGGTGGCTCATAAAGGTTGTTTTTTTGGAACAATAATTATTCTGCGTTATCTAAAAATTCTTTGAACTTATCGGCCCACTTATCAAAAAATCCGCGTGATTCATTTTGTGGCTGTGCCACTTCTTCTTTGGGCTCCTGAACTTCATCATTGTCCTCTGGGGCTTTTTCCCCCTGAGGCTGAAGCGCTTCTTTTAATTTGGCTGAGGAATGCTTGCGGTTTTTCTCATTCAAACTCGTCAAGACGAGACCTACAGCTGTGGCATACATTGGACTGGTCGTTTCGCTATCGCTATCTCCGGCTAAATGCTCGTTCGGATAACCAATACGGGTATCCATTCCGGTTATGTATTCGACCAATTGCTTTAAATGGCGCAATTGAGACCCTCCGCCTGTAAGCACAATCCCCGCAATAAGCTTTTTCTTTTGCTCTTCATGGCCATAATTTCTGATTTCCAAATAAACTTGCTCTATGATTTCTACCACTCGAGCATGGATGATTTTGGAAAGATTCTTAAGGCTAATTTCCTTAGGGTCTCGGCCCCGCAATCCAGGAATTGAGACGATTTCGTTGTCTTTGTTTTCACCCGGCCAGGCAGATCCAAATTTTATCTTAAGTAATTCGGCTTGTTTTTCGATGATGGAACACCCCTCCTTGATGTCTTCAGTGATCACATTTCCTCCAAATGGTATGACAGCCGTATGGCGGATTATCCCATCTTTAAAAATGGCCAAATCTGTCGTACCCCCACCGATATCGATTAAGGCCACTCCGGCTTCTTTTTCCTCTTGACTCAACACCGCATTAGAAGAAGCCAAAGGCTCTAAAGTAATTCCGGAAAGATCAAGACCGGAACTCTTCACACATCGTCCGATATTTCGAATAGAAGAAACTTGACCCACTACGACATGAAAGTTTGCCTCTAAGCGCCCACCGTACATTCCGATTGGTTCTTTAATTTCGGCTTGACCATCGACCTTGAAATCTTGGGGCAGTACATGAATAATCTCTTCTCCAGGCAACATCACGAGTTTGTGCACCTGATTGCAGAGTCGATCAATGTCTTCATCTTGAATTACCTCGTCACTATTGTTTCTTGTGATGTAATCACTGTGTTGAAGGCTGCGAATATGCTGTCCGGCAATACCCACAACCACATCGCTGATCGTCATTCCAGAACTGCTTTCGGCATCCTGTACCGCTTGTTGTATCGATTGAATCGTCTGGGTTATGTTGTTGACCACGCCGCGATGAACGCCAAGACTTTTGGATTTTCCAATACCCAAAATCTCCATCTTGCCAAATTCATTTTTACGACCGATCATGGCCACAATCTTCGTGGTTCCTATATCCAGACCTACGGCAATGTTTTCTTGTTCCATGACTTTACTCGGTGGCGACCACCTGATTATTAAATCTCAAATCCACTTTTTTGAATTGCTTTTGTTCTTGATCTTTTCGCATATTTTGATAAAATGCTTTAAAATTTCGAACCTTTTCAGTCACGTTAGAAACGGGACCTAAAAGCAATTTGTATTTTTCCTGACGCAGCTCTAACTGAATATTTCCTTGCGCATCTACAGCCACCTCAGTAATCATGGGCTCAAGAAACGCATCTTGGCGAATGATTAACAGTAACTCTTTTAAGGCATCTAAATGCAACAAAACCTCACCAGTTACGATTGGGACTCGGGCGGTGTACAGGTTTGAAAGCGGCATTGGTTGTCCTTGTTCATCGATATAAAAACCAGGACTATCCAAGACCCGACCAATAGGCTTTTTAGTCTGAATATTTGCCCCAATTTCTCCATCAATTGAGATAAAAACCTGAGCCTGATACACCATAGGATGCTGCACCAGTCGGGCCTCCATCTCTTTCAAAACTAAAGTTTCTTTAGGGATACTCGCCAGAGGCGCTTTATTTTGTATTAACAATTTATTAACCGAGTCTAGAGCGATAAATGGTTGTGGATTGCCCACAAATTGAACTGATAAATCGCGGCATGTTCTTTCAGAATTGCGCTTTTGAGCAAATCCCATTAAAAAGAGTAATAAGCTCCCGATAAAAATCATTTTTATAGCAAACCAATAGCGCTTCATAAAGTCAATTTTTG